>QBUN01000240.1:0-1253 GCA_013180565.1 Candidatus Methanophaga sp. GoMg3.2
TCACCGGTAATCATCACTACCCTGATTCCCGCACGTTTACATTTCTGGACCGCCTCTATCACTTCCGCTCTTGGCGGGTCTATCATCCCCTGCAGTCCGAGGAAAGTTAGCCCGTTAAGATCCTCTGGCCCAACCGACTTTTTATCTTTTGCAACGCGCTTATATGCCATACCAAGCACTCTCAAAGCGTCGCCCGCCATCTCATCCACTTTATTTTCGAGCTCGTCAGTCCGCAGAGGCACAACGCTACCATCGCGCAACTGGTTTTGACACATCATTAAAATACGTTCCGGGGAGCCTTTTACGTATATTACATTTTCTGACTCGCCTTTGTGCATTGTGGCCATATACTGCTGCTCGGCTGCAAAAGGTATTTCATCCAATTTGCTACGATCCGTTGAAATACCCGCTTTGCGTGCTGAGACTACCAATGCGCCTTCTGTTGGGTCTCCTACTATGCCGTACTGCCCCGTATCCTCTACTAGTGTCGCATTGTTACACATGTAGCCCGCTTTCAATGTTTCAACCAGTCCTTTACTCCCTTGCGCAGGGTTAATTGTCTTATCAGCAAGGATAAACTCCCCGACTGGGTTGTACCCAACGCCACTCACATTATAATCCCCGCCGCCAGAATGAATCCAGGCTACAGTCATTTGATTTTTAGTGAGCGTACCAGTTTTATCTGAGCATATAACGGTGGTACATCCGAGCGTTTCGGCCGCTGGCAGTCTCTTTATAAGTGCATTTCTCTCCGCCATCTTTGTCACGCCAAAGGCTAATGTTATGGTCAATATAGCTGGCAGACCCTCTGGTATTGCCGCAACTGCTAAGGATACAGAGGCAAGGAACGCATACGTAGGCGTAAATCCAAATAATACGGCCATTATGAAATTAAGAACAGCAATTACGAGGATCGCGATAATAATGAATCTGGTGAACTCGCCCATCTTCCGCATCAGAGGCGTAGTAATCTTTCGTGTCTCTTTCATAAGTACTGCAATTCGGCCTATCTCGGTATGCTCTCCAGTCCCCACTACCACGCCCTTAGTAGAGCCACGAGTAATAAACGTGCCACTGAATGCCATACAACGCTGATCTGCGGGTGCCAAGTCGGGTTTCGGGATCGGATCAGCATTCTTGCGTACCGGTACGGACTCGCCGGTAAGTGCCGCTTCATCTGCACTCACGTTCTTTGCGTAGAAGAGCCGCAAATCCGCGGGCACTCGATCGCCCTCTTCCAACAGAACCACATC
>QBUN01000240.1:1385-4955 GCA_013180565.1 Candidatus Methanophaga sp. GoMg3.2
TGTGTTGGCTAAGACCACCGCGAGAATAACCGTAGCATCCATCCACATATCCAGAAAGGCAGTAACGAGCGCGGCAACGAGCAAGACATAGACTAAAGGATTGTTGAACTGCATAATAAATCGAATGAGGGAACTTCGCTTCTTGAACTTCAGCTCGTTGTAGCCATAGGTCTCAAGCTTTGCTTTTGCCTCATTTGTGCTGAGTCCAGTAGTGCTGGATTCTAAAGCGTCAAAAACATGTTCGGTAGATAGTTGGTACCATTTCTCCTGCTTCTGCAATTCCGACTCCTATATTTGTAATATTTTGGAATATTAGCTATGGGCAGCCAAGCCACATACCAGATGAGCCCTGATTGCAGTCAGACCTGATCTCAATGGTCTTCTCTATCTGGAAGTTTCCAACTGTCTCCATCCTACCGATGGCGATGGTATGATGAGGATTATGCGGATCCTTAGCTGCGAAGCCTATGTGCGACATACCAAGGACGTTAGCAGTTATCGTGTGTACGAGTGAGCCACTACGAGACGGTGCAGCATAATTTCGATCACGTCCGGTATTTATAACAAACGGCGTCTTCAACCGGTCACACGGAAAGAACGGAGTATTGGCCACCTCTTTATCCACCACGTATACCGCATTCTTTCCCACTACGCCACTATCAACCCTGACGTATTCTGCAGCGGCGGCACTACTAACCATCGCTATCAGCACACACAATACGATTGATGTCACAATGAGTGCACATTCACTTCTCATTTTATTTTTCTCCTCTCAATGTTTATTTGCCTGTACTCTCGGCAGCGGATAATATATCGACAGCAACTACCCGCTCGTCTTTCTTTACATTCATTATCCGCACACCCTGCGTATTTCTGCCCTGCACGGAGATGCTGCGAACAGAAATTTTTGTCACCATCCCGTCAGAAGTAGCAACCATTAACTCATCTGTAGTCTTTACTTGTTTTATACAGACTACTTTACCGTTTCTTTCTCCGGTTTTTATGCTGATCACGCCCTTGCCACCACGGTGTGTTTCTCTATAAGCATCCAGCTTCGTTCTTTTACCATAGCCTTTCTCTGTTATCGTAACGGCCCGGTTCTTCTCTTTCGAGACACCCAGATCAAGAGCTTCTATACTTGCTATCTCATCGTCCTTTTCCAACCTCATCCCTCTTACTCCTGCGGCATATCTGCCCATTTCTCGTAATTCCTCTTCCTGGAAGAAAATAGCCTTCCCCTTCTTCGAGCTTAAGATTATTCCATTCTGTCCGGCCCCATGATCCTGTGAGTCAGACGATGGCTTAATCAATACAACATCAGCTAACGAATCGCCCTTTGTGGTTCTAACGGCGACAACTCCTGTACTACGTATGGCCTTCAACTTAGCAAGAGAGCTTCTTTTTACCACGCCTCGTTTAGTAGCGAAAACCAGATATGCTCCCTCTGTATTAGTTTCTATACCCTTATCCACCTCTTCAGGAATAGCAACAGCAGTTACGAACTTTTCCCGCTCCTCGGTACTTATGCTCAGCCCGGGAATGTTCACTAAAGGCTTCCCTTTGGAATGTCTGCTACTTGGCGGGATTTCATATGTCTTCACCTGGTATGCTTTACCAAATTCAGTGAAAAATATCAGACGTTCCCTTGTGGATGCGCGTATGAAATTAACGATCTTATCATCTTCCTTCTTCTCTATCACTGCAATTCCTTTTCCGCCTCTCATCTGCTGCTTAAATATATCTGCCGGTAATCGCTTCACATAATCGCGCTGCGTGAAATACAGGATTACTTCTTTCTCTTCTATGAAGTCACGCTCGCTTAACGACACCATCTCTTCTATATTGGTTCTTCTCGCATCGCCATACTTATCCTTCTGTTCTATCAGTTCCTCTTTTAGTAGCTCATATATCCGTGCTTCGGATCCCAATACCTCTTGTAACCAGTTTATTTTCGTCTCAAGCTCTGCCCGTTCGGTTTCTATTTTGTCACGCTCTAAAGCACTCAATCGCGAAAGACGCATATCTAATATCTCTTTCGCTTGCTCTTCACTCAGTTCAAATCGTGCAATCAGCGCGGATTTAGCCGTTTTTGTATCGCTTGCCGCTTTTATTAGCCTTATTACCTCGTCTATATTCGATATTGCAATAATCAAGCCTTTTAATATGTGCAGTCTCTTCTCTGCACGTTTCAATTCGTATTGCAGCCTTCTAATCGTTACTTCTTTCCGGTGCTTTATGTAGCACTCTATGAGTTCCTTTAGTGTTAATACTCGTGGTTCGCCATCTATCAGAGCGAGATTGATCACTCCAAACGTATTTTCCAATTGTGTATGTTTATAAAGTCGGTTCAAAATGATGGCAGAATTTGCGCCTGCTTTCAATTCTATTACAATCCGCATCCCTTTACGGTCCGATTCGTCCCGCAGGCCACTAATACTATCTACTTTGTACTTCTTTGCAAATTCCGCTATCTCTTCCACCAGTCTACTTTTGTTTACCTGGTATGGTATCTCATTTATGACTATCTGCTCTTTTTTACCCTTTATTTCTATCTCTGCCTTCGCCCTTATCCTTATGCTCCCTCGACCTGTTTCATACGCACGTTTTATGCCCTCGTAGCCAGTGATAATACCGCCAGTGGGGAAATCAGGCGCTTTTATTATCTGCATCAGCTCTTCTATACTCACTTCGGGCTCTTCTATTACTCGTATTACACCATCTACCACTTCTGCCAAGTTGTGTGGCGGCATATTTGTTGCCATACCTACTGCGATACCAGATGAGCCATTTATCAACAGATTAGGTAGTTTCGCGGGTAAAATCCGTGGTTCCTTAAGAGAGTTATCAAAATTAGGGCTCCATTCAACGGTATCCTTTTCAAGGTCAAGCAGTAGCTCCTCCGCTATTTTTGACAGTCTTGCTTCGGTATAACGCATTGCGGCAGCGGCATCACCATCTACACTGCCGAAATTACCCTGGCCGTCTACTAAGGGGTACCTATAAGAGAAATCTTGCGCCATTCGCACCATTGTATCATAGACGGCAACGTCACCATGAGGATGATATTTGCCCAGGACATCTCCGACTATCCGCGCTGATTTCTTATGCGGTCTATTGTGCGTGACGCCAAGCTCATGCATCCCGTACAATATACGGCGGTGCACCGGTTTCAGCCCATCTCGTGCGTCCGGAAGCGCTCTTCCTACTATCACGCTCATCGCATAATCCATATACGAGTGCGTCATCTCGTCCTCAACACTGACTTCTATTACACGCTCTCGCGCCTCCGCCTCACGCTGGTCTTCACTCATTTCATTGCTATGGATTATAGTATGAAACTAATAGTAAGTAAGTATTTGTTTACTACAAGATATTTCCCTATTTCTTGCGTTAATCTTGTGTAATCTAGTGGTTTTGTATTATCTTTCCATTCTTTTGTAGATACCGATATATACCACAGTAGTTCCCACCACCGTTAGTACATGTATATGACTCCTTGCGATATGAAGTGCAATATATATAAAATTTACACCTTGGTTTAGGTATTGCAAACAGCATCATCCAAAGAGG
>QBUN01000239.1 GCA_013180565.1 Candidatus Methanophaga sp. GoMg3.2
TTTCTCAAGCCGGCATCCTTTGCCGCAGTATAAGCATCTATCATCTGCCATAGATCTGGAGAACATCGCTCATCTTATACGCGGGGAAGAAAGCTCATGTGCATGCCAACTCGTTGCGTGCTCGCGCCGCACAAAAGTAATTTCGTATTCCTTCATGTATCGCTCGACCTCCGTAGCTATATCCTGTGGTGACATCCACTCGCCTACCGCATTTTGAGTAAACTGCCACGAGTGGCATTTTTTACATCTGAGGTTGCAACCAGACTGGTAAAAAGAGAGATAATGCTCAGGCAGTGAAAGAAGGATTGCATTTATCAACCGGTATGGGATCTCGCCTTCATATTTGAGTGTGGCTTCACAAGCTGTTTGCTCCCGCCCAGTCGTAAAATCAAATACATTACAACTTCCTTGTTCAAATCCCTGCTCGCGTAATTTGCAGTCCATGTCATATTATTTCTTTGATAGTGTTTTAAAGAAATGGTATTTGCTTAGCAAACCACAAGATTACACAGATTTCCACGAGAAAACAATAATATAAATCGGGTTTTAATAAACTATTGGCTATCCCATTTCTATTAACCCTAATTTCTTGTGTTAATCTTGTGGAATCTCGTGGTTTTTAAGATTAGCTATACAAATACAAGAACTGTTATATATATCTCTATGGACCTGAAACTGAGTTCACCACAAAACTGCATTGGTGACTTCACATATAACTTCATCTGGCACCATAAAGGAGCAAAGCTCAATCCTACTGATGCTATCCCTTCGCAGTCCGGCACGAATTATACATATGAAACGGTAGTGGAGACACTGAAAAGCGGTGAAGACGTGCAGATCACGGGCGATGTGGGCACGCGAGTTGGTTCTAGTTTGGGTGTGGACCTTGTTTATTTTGGCGGTAGCGGTAAGGAGCTGTCAGAAGTGGGCTCTATAATAGTAGATGGAAATGCCGGCTCTCATCTCGGATTGAGTATGCTTTCTGGCGCCATATACGTTAAAGGCGAAGTCAAAGAACCGCTTGGTAATGTGGTGCAGGTAACTTCCGATCTGGAAGGTTATAAGAAATTTGTTTCGATAACTTGGCTCTTGCACCACCCGGAAGAACGGCACGGGCTATGCGAGCCTAACGTGTTCAAGAATGGGGAACTGCTTCTTAGGGATATGATACTGCGGGATACGCTCGCTGCACGATGCATGAAGGAGGCGAAGGTGCATGTAAAGGGCGATGTAGGTATAAGCGTTGGCATATTGATGCGGAAAGGTACTGTAATAGTGGAAGGGGATGCAGGTATGAACGCTGCGGCATTGCTAAATGGCGGCGAAGTGATTTTATTGGGCGATGCAGCAGAGTTCTTGGGTATAGAGCAGATGAAAGGGCGTGTATTTGTAAAAGGCAATTGTAAAGGTTTTGTGGGTGCTAAAATGACTGGCGGACGGATTATTTGCAGAAGGACAAAGCCTATTCCGCCTGTTATAGAACGGAAACTAGAAACGGATGATTTGGCACTGCTCGCTCGGTTCGGAATTTCGGGTATGCTTGCATTAACTTATGCTGGATATACTGTTTGAAGAAAGGGGAAAAGGAATTACGAATTATAATTTTGGTTTTTGGTTATTATACTCTGTTTGAGATTTGGTGCTTGTAATTTGAGATTTTCGCTCTATACAAATACGAATTTCATGGTGCTGCATAACGAGGGCACATGAACTCGCTTTTATGATGAAATGTTGATGCCTATGGTGGTGGTTCTTGGTGTGTGAAGTTTATGACGCTTTTGAAGATTTTATACGGCTAAAAGAGGATTTCGAGGTTGTAATGGAATCGCTGGAACTTAGGGAGAACGAAGAGTTCATGGTGTCCTACAGAAAAGCGAAGAAAGAGCTAAATAATAGGGATTTTGTTGATTGGGATGAGCTATAAATTTGGTGAGAATAATGATCATTGCCAAAACGAAGGTAACATCAGGATTTCGGATATTGATTCCCAAGGCAATACGGGATAGTCAGGGTATAGAGAACGGGATGTATGTAATTTGGTACGGAAAAGATGGCGAAATCAATATTCATTTTAGAAAGGCGGGGAAATCAATAAAAGAGATGCGTGGTTCTATTTTGGGTGGTAAGGATCTATCAAAGATAAAATGAGAAATATCGTTTTGGCAGAGAAGATTTATTTGCTAAAGCTTTTCATTACAAGAGCGGAATTATATAAGCGATAAAGAAAAATGAAGCATAATATCGCGGTAATCCGTGGCGATGGGATAGGGCCAGAGATAATAAGTGAAGGCGTGAAGGTACTTGATGCGGTTTCAGAGCTCGATAATTTTGAGCTCGAGTGGGTTGAATATCCACATGGAGCAGAGCATTATCTAAGTACAGGCGAGTTAATAAATGAGGATACGTTGAAGGAGTTGGCGCAGTACGACACGATTTTTTTCGGGTGCATTGGCGACCCGCGAGTGGATACCGGCGTCTTAGAGCAAGGTATATTACTCAATATGCGGTTCTATTTCGACCAATACGTGAACTTACGACCAGTGAAGCTTCTGGAAGGTGTTCCCACACCTCTTGCCGGTAAGGGTCCTGCGGATATAGATTTCACTGTGGTACGAGAGAACACCGAGGATTTCTATGTCGGCATTGGCGGTAGGGTAAAAAACAGGAAGAAGAGCGAGAAGTTGGAAATTGTACGTGAACGATACCAAGTTAAGTTCGGATTGGACATCGAGACCGATTCGGATGAGCTTGCGTATCAAATAGGTATTCTGACGCGAGAGGGCTGCGAGCGAGTGATGAAGTATGCCTTTGAGCTTGCGCGAGCGCAGGGTAAGAACAAGGTGACGAGTGTGGATAAGGCAAACGTGCTAACGCACGGCTACGGGTTCTGGCGCGAAGTGTTCACCGAAGTTGCACATGGATATCCGGAGATAGAGACAAATTTCAATTTCGTCGATGCACTATGCATGTGGCTCGTTAAGAATCCCGAATGGTATCAGGTCATTGTCGCCCCGAACATGTTTGGCGATATTATCACGGACCTCGGTGCGATGATACAGGGCGGCTTGGGTCTTGCTCCTGGCGGGAACATCAATCCCGATGGCGTATCCATGTTCGAGCCTATTCATGGCTCAGCGCCGAAATATAAGGGTAAAGGCGTTTCAAATCCGATAGCGACTATTTGGGCTGGTGCTATGCTTTTAGAGGCCGTTGGCGAGAAGAGTGCAGCGGAAAAAGTTATTAATGCAATTGAAACGGTCCTGCGTAAAGGGAAGGTGAGAACGTATGATCTCGGCGGTAGCTCGAAGACAAACGAGGTTGGTGATGCGATTGTTAGTGAGATGAAGATAGGCGGCTAGGTCATTTTTGGATTGTTTTTTGTTTAGCTACTTTTTATAACCACAAGATTACACAGATTTCCACGAGAAAAATGATAATATTATCATCGTTTCTGTATACTATTAGCTATTGTATACCAGAATAAGCCCAAGTTCTTGTGTTAATCTTGTGAAATCTCGTGGTTTTTTATTTAGCTATACAAATACCATTTTCCATATCCTTTTCAGGTATTCTTACCGCGCTCTCAGCGGTAAACCGATACCAGCAAGGGGACGACTGCTATGGCTATCATACCGGTCACGAACTCGAAACCAGGAATCCCCTTCTTTTCCGATTCTGCCGCTTTTTTCTCTTCTTACTCCTTTTCTACTTTCGCTATTTATTTCGCGTCTCCTTCCGAAACGGTAAATGAAACTTCCTCTTTCTGGGTCTCCTTTCCGCTATAGGTCACGTATCCTTTTGTCTTATAATCGCCGGGTGCCGTTATCTTGTAGTATACCGTGATCTCAGAGGTATCTCCTGGTTCAACGAGCTTCTCTTCACTTTCTAATACGTCCACAAATTTGCCATTAGGATATAGCTCACCTTTGAATTTCGCTATGATGTCGCCTTCCGCGTCACCTAGTATGCCCTAACCGGTGCAGCATGTATGAGGAACATATACCTGGGACTCATGTAAGCTTTTCGGTTTTTAGCGGGCATAAAAAATAGGGTATATTTGATAGGATCGGGTTTTAAATTATCTAAAACTTTTTATCAATATATAATCAACAGTTAAAGAATGTAGATGCTAAGCTGGAAAAGGGGACAGAAGCGAAAGAGTAAAAATGAAAATCCGTGAGATAATGAGCAGTCCGGCCATCACCGAAGATGTAGATACGGGGATCATTAAAATAGCGAGTATTATGGAGGAACTGGGTGTAGGGAGCGTAGTTATAACTGCGGAAGGCAAACCTGCAGGCATTATCACAGAGCGCGACATCGCTTTAAAGGTCCTATTGAAGAATAAACTGGCAAGTGAGGTAAAAGCAAAAGAGATAATGACTTCTCCTCTAATCACCGTGGGGTCAGACACATCAGTAGAGGAAGCATCTAAACTCGCAGCAAAGAGCGGCATAAAACGTCTGCCGGTGGTTGACAATGGCGTGCTCATTGGCGTTGTAAGCGTTAGAAATATCTTAACGCTGCAGCCTGAGTATGTAAAGCGATTCTATCCCGAGGTGCGTGTCTTAGCAAGTGGGTGGACTCTCGACCGGCTCGAGAAGTCTTTAAGCGATTGCGTGGGCTTTTTAGCTCGAGAAGATGTGACTAGCTACCAGGAACGGTTGAAAGAGGTGTATGAAGAACTGAGTAAACTCGTGAGTCATTACATGGACGATAAAGAGCTAAAAGGCGTATTTGAGAGTCTGGGACAGCTCTATAATGAGGAGGCGTTACCACTAGAAGAGCAAAAGAAGCGGTTAGAAGAGGTATTGCGGAAATTCCGGCATATCACTTACTGGCGGAAGCAGCAAACGGTGTCCAGCTTAGGCACTGGCGTTTCCAGGTTCCATGATTATCGGCACGGCACGGGAAAAGAGTTTCGCTTACCATATAAGAGAACGC
>QBUN01000238.1 GCA_013180565.1 Candidatus Methanophaga sp. GoMg3.2
CCGATTTTGCGCAGTTCGTGAAGATACTCGTTGACGAAGAATATCCCGATGCCGAAGTCGTCCGGCTGGTCACTGATAACCTCAATACCCACAAGGAAAAGGCATTTTATGAGACTTTCAGCAAGGAAGAGGCAGAAAGGATTTTTGGCAAGCTTGAATTCCATTACACACCAAAGCATGCAAGTTGGCTCAATGCCGCCGAAATTGAGATCAATGTGATGGACATTGAATGTACTGGCAGACGGATCGGTGACTTGGAGACATTGACCAGAGAAGTGGCGGCATGGACTAAGAGAAGGAATGAGCATAAAAAGAAGATTGACTGGAAGTTCACGAGGGAGAAGGCGGATAAGAAAATGTCTAAGTATTATGTATAAGAACTAAATTGTAGATGCACTGGTTCGTTTTTTAGATATATTCCAATTCTTAAATAACCTCGAGTAAATGTTGCCTCATTATCGGTAACTATAAAATTATCGCCGAATAATTCTTCTAACTTAGTTTGAATTTTACTGCTAATTTTATCAACATCAGTTTCCCCCGTATAAATTATTAATAATCGAAGCCGCGGTTCTTGTGTCTTGTCTGATTTTATAATGTCATCAATTATTTGTACAGCTGTATCCCCATCATCATTGTTTATTTCCCAGTCAATAATAAAAACATCCGTTCTTTTTGCTACGGATTTAAATAAATCCGAATCACTCTCTATTTCTGGTTTTAGTATTGAACAAACAATACCCTTTGAAGCGAAATTATCTATGACTTCTTTTGCATTTAAACTATGTTGAGTTCCTCTTTTATGGTCATCCTCTGGTGAAGAACCATTATCCTTATCCTTTCCCCTACGTGCGGGGGTTCTGATAACTTTTGGTGAAGTGATTTTTTTCTCAAATGTTGCTTCGTCATCAACGACTACAATAGTATGAAGAAATTTCTTAGCAACTTCTTCTGATAAATGCATAAAATCGTTTGAATCCCCTCCTTCCATTGTCATGTTTCCTCCGATTGCATTTTTTCAGGTTCTATGCGAAATGTGATACCCTCTCCGTATGGATGTTCGGTAACAAAAATTCTATATCAGATCTTTGATAAAACTTCACGAGATATGTACAATCCCATTCCTTTTCCGTTTGGTTTCGTCATATATCCTAGCTCGAAAATGATTCCCAATCTTTTTTGGGGATTTTCGGGCCATTATCGGATATAGAGAATCCGTTTTCATCAGCATCCAGGATAATTTCCCTATCACCTGGCTTATCATTGAGCCAAAAAATGGCATTATCGACCACATTCACAAAGACAGGATAAAATGTCGATGGATAACCTAAAAGGGTTTTCTTTTTGAAATTGAGAGTTGGTTTAAGATTAATATTATACCTCTCCAAACGCATTTTAAAAATATCATCAAGGAACTTTTTGATGCCATTTCCTGTGATTTCCACTTCGTTTCTGTATAATCTCCTATTCAACGGAGTGAATAATGTTAGATATCCGTCGAGGTGTTCAAAGTTAGTTCGAATATTCCGGTACAATTCTAACAAATCTTCATTAACATCCGCCCAGGCTTTGAGCCTGCTTATATTTTGTCGAATAGATTTGACAGTTCCACTGAATTCATGATGAATGACCCCTATTGCCATCCCTAACTGACTGAGTTCGAGATCCAGATTGGCTCGTTCCTTTAAATCGAAAAGTTCCTCTTCCAAAGCTTCGTTAATGTCTGTTGAAGTAATGATTTCTCCTGTTTTGTCTTTTATCCATATAATATTTTCCAGCTGTAACCTTATACTTTCTAGTACCTCTTCATTACGTTCGGCTTCTGAAATTATTTGTGCTTCCAATTCTGATCTTTTAGATACTAATTCGGTGTCTTCTATTTCAGAGATATCCATACGCGCAATTTCACTTAACAGATCTTTAACTGTATCATCCGTATCAGCCATAACCTCACGGGTTAATTTTAAGAGATTACCCTGTACTTCTTTGAGTTTAGCACGAGTCTCTTTTGCTTCCAAATTAGTTTTTGTTCTAGCCTCTTTAATCAAAATATTTATAGACTGTTCCAGACGTAATCGGCGATTTATTTCCAACTCATTTTTCATTGCGTAATTATCCAGCATTTCTGAGATTTTATTAACTGTTGGTTCGAAAAGATTACTTTCCAATTTTTCATATTCCTCCCGGTATGCATCCCAATCATTTTCCAAAGTTTTTGGTCTTAATAGCTTGACCAACAATACTGCGTATTAGAGGAGTGGATAGAAACGCTCCAAGCTTATTCTGTATAGGGGCTAATGCTTCCCCTTTGAACTGATACAGATATTTTGAAAATTCATTTTTAAAAAATGACCTGACTAGTGGGTCATTTATTTTTTCAATTACTTTCTTCCTATATCTCCAATCAGAAAGCATTCTGTATATTCCAAGCAATGTTTTATTTCCAGGATAATCAAGAAGAGCAAGGATTGTATTTCTTAAGATATGCTCTTGTCTATGCTGCCAGTATTCAGCATGGAGCTTTCTAAAAACAGAGATTACGCCAGAAACAACAAGATGTTTTTTATCAGGCTCTACTCTTTCCAAAATATTCAAAGCAATTGGATAATCTAAATCAGCAGGATTGAAATAGATGACATCGTTTATTCTCCAGGAAGGGATGTAATCCAAAAGGTTTTCTATCATATCTCCATGCGGATCAATTAAACAGACGCCAGAGCCATTGTAAATATCATTAAGAGCCATATTTGAAATCAGGGATGTCTTGCCCATCCCGGTTTTGCCAAGGATATACATATGGAGCCGTCTGTCTTCTTTTTTGACTCCAAAAAGCTTTCCCTCCCCTCTGAAGTTTGTTTTGGCAAAAAGATTTATATTGGACATAAGTTAAAGTTGATTATAAGGTGATTTGGCGAAATGTGATTACGGGAATATTGAAAGCATCATTGCCTACGATAATAGTTCCCGCAGTATTTGTAAGTTTAGTTTTCAAATTTTTAGGACTTACAGTTGATTCCTTATTAGCGTTGATCTTTTTTGGTCAGTTTTACATAATATGGGGTCAGCTTGAAGTGGCAATGAGACAAACGCGGTTTTCTTCATTAGAGTATGATCCAGAATTTAAAATTGAAACGAAGAAAATAAGCTATCAACTTGTTGGGGGTGGTTATCGTCCTATTAAACTTATAAATACCGGAAAGCATTTAGCTCAAAATGTTTTAATATCAGTAAATCTTACTAGAAAACCTAATCTTCAGGAGCGGGTACATTCTCAGCAGGTTAGTAATATTGCTCCGGACGAGATGGTAGATATTTATCATTTAGACGAGGGAGATTTTCTGACTGCTAAAATAACTATAAAGCTGGATTATAAAAACATTTTAGGAGATTTCGATGGGATGACTTTTGTAAAAGAACCTAAATTTCAGGATTTTATAGTATTTAGATCTGAAAGAAGAATGCCCGGCATATTGCTTAACTCTTTTGAAGATTTAATCTCATCTTTGCGGTTGCTCACATTGCCCCGAAGAGCCAAAAGAATAAAGAAAGAGTTGGAAAATAAAAAATGACCAAAGGAGCTTTCAATCAGGATTTCCCTTTTAAGAAGAGATAATCCTAACAGTATCTTTTCCTTCAAGAGATACTCTCCTGCCAGTTGGCAAGAGGAAAAGTGCCTTTTACCAAAGATTTTGAGCTTTTTAAAAAGCTAGGTGAGATCGGTAAGAGACTTGTGGATTTACATCTGATGAAGCCAGATGAATTAAATAACCCAATTGCCAAGTTTCAGGGTAGCGGTGAGAATCGGGTAGAGAGGCGTAAATATGATGAGGGCGAAGAGCGGGTATACATTAACAAGACTCAATACTTTGAATGAATTGAAAAAGAGGTCCGGGAATTGTAGCGTCCCAAACTTATTTCGTCAAGAAGCTTAGGGGTATAGATAATATAAAAATAATATAAAGTGACATACCCCACATTCCGCACATTCTGATATAAAATATCTACAAATTTAAATTTATGGGAAATAGCCATGCCGTCAAGTTGGTCTTGCGAACCCACAGATAGTGTAGTCATTTTATCATACGACAGCATAGCATGTGCCTGAAAAAGCACTATAAACAATAATAGAAAACTTTATATATGTAGTGTATATACACTACATATATGACAGAACACAAAACTTTCATCCGCAAGATCAAACAGGGAGATAAAATCCGATATGCAGAAGTATGGAACGAACGACAGGGAAAAAAGGTAATTCAACATCATGTCCGGTATTTAGGGAGTGATCCTGACAATCTCCCGGATCCGAGTTCGTTTGACATCGAAACACTTCACTTTGGATACCTGGCACAACTGATTCTTAACGATACACTCTCTGCTGATGACATTTATCTCATGCTCGAGGGGATGGATAAGCCCGTAAAACGTAAAGAACTCAAAGAGATTGTCATTCGCTATAATATTGCTGAAAAAAAAACTCGCCTTCATCTGGTGTTTCAGAGAAAAGGAAAGAGCAGTGCGCAATCTGTGGTCGAAGATTAACAGTCCTCTACACCTACAAACGACCAATAATCTCTCTTCATGGGGCAAAAACTACCCGGGTAAAAGTCATGGCCTGTAAAAACCATCCTGGCGAATGTATCTCGATTTATGATGAGACAGAAGCACCACTAATACCAAAATGCAGCACAGACCTGAATGTAACCATATTAATTGGACTTCTCCGTTGGCGTATTGGGATGAAACGGCATGAAATACGGGCATTTCTCAGGACAAAGGGCGTCGCCCTTTCAACGGGGACTATATCTAATCGCAGCCTTGATTTCCTCTTGCTTTTCAAGCAACTCCACGAGGCTAAAACAGCTGAGATAAAGGCATTGATTGAGCGCAAAGGCGGTATGATTCTCCATATGGATGGAACCCATAGGTCCGGCGGAAGAG
>QBUN01000237.1 GCA_013180565.1 Candidatus Methanophaga sp. GoMg3.2
GTTTGTACTATTGTATAATTTCTATTGGTTGTTGGGTAATTGTGGGACAGCCTCTAAAGCTTTTTGCTTGCAAAAATGTTTGTGTTAATCTTGTAAAATCTCGTGGTTTTTTATTTAGCCATATTAAGGAAGAAATAGAAGGAAGTTATTTTTGTACATAAGGACGAATGGCAGTTGTACTTTAAAATAAACGATGAAGATAAGGAACCTTGAGTTTGAAGAGATCAAATATATTGTATTGATTAGTACAATAGCAGCCTGTGCCATTTTAGACGTTTATGTCACCTTCATCAGAGGTGAAGAAAAAGTATACACTCATTTCTTCTATATTCCTATTATTCTAGCAGGGATATGGTATTATAGGAAGGGGGTTTACATTGCACTATTTCTCGGTGCTTTTCATGTTCTCACGACTCTCATCGCCATGTATCTTGGCATCGTAACTCCAGAAGCACGTGTAATTCTTGAGACGCTACAAAGAGCGGCTATTTTCATCTTAGTCGCATATGTTGTTGGATTGGTAAGCGAAAAACATGCTGAATCTCTCTTGCAGGAGGAAAAAAGAAGAACCGAGGAGCTAAGAAAGAACGAAGAAAAGTATCGCTCCCTTGTGGAGTCTACCGAAGATTCTGTTTACCTTGTGGATCAGGACAGTAAGTATCTGTTCATGAACAAAAAGCATCTATTGCGGTTGGGGCTAGCGAGAGGGCAATTTCTGAGACATGCATACGGCGACTTTCACTCGGCTGGAGCGACGAAAGAGTTTACTGAAAATGTCAAATACGTCTTCAATACCAGTGCTTCGGTCCAGCAGGAATACAGAGAAAACGGAGAGGGATGCTACCTCAAAACTCTAAGTCCTGTTAAAGACCCGGAAACAGGCACCGTCACGGCTGTAACAGTAGTTTCAAAAGACATTAGCGGGTTGAAGCGCACGGAGAGGAAACTGATAGAGACGAAGGACTATTTGAATAATATCATTGAGACTTCTGCCGATACCATTACGGTCGTGGACATGAATAGTATTGTGCGAGATTGGAATAAGAGTGCAGAGGGCATGATGGGTTATCGCGCAGATGAGGTAATAGGATCATCAAACAGGAAATTTTTCGTAGAGCATGCAGAAGCGAACAGAATAATGGATCGCGTGCTGAGGGAAGGAAAGATAAAAAACTACCGGACAATCATGTTGAGGAAGGATGGGGAGCCTGTTTATATTAGCATGTCCGCGGCATTGTTAAGAGACAAAAATAACCTCCCTATTGGCACTGTCCGTGTGAGCAGAGACATAACAAAAGAAGTGGAGTTAGAGAAGCGGATAAAATCAGAGCGAGATAACCTGAATTTGATATTTGAAAGCATGGCGGACGGTGTATATCTCATATCTGAAGACTATAAAGTAGAGTTCATGAACAAGATTTTGCGTGACGAGTTTGGAGATCAGGTCGGCAGTATTTGCTATAATGTATTTCACGATCGGGAAGAGCCATGTCCTCGGTGCAAAAGTTCCACGGTGATGATAGGAAAGAGCATGAGGTGGGAGTGGTACTCCCGCAGGACGAATAAAACTTATGATCTCATTGAGACGCCTCTGAAGAATATTGATGGCAGTATATCGAAATTAACGATATTCCGAGACGTTACGGAACGAAATAAAGCTGATGAGGTAATTCAAAAGCTCAACAAGGCACTGGAGTTGAAAGTGGTTGATTTAGAGGTGGTGACAAGACTGAAAATGGAATTCCTTTCTATAACGTCCCATGAATTAAGAACTCCTCTAACACCTATGAAAGCGCAATTGCAAATGCTACAAGATGGTTATATGGGTAAGATGAACGAGAAACAGGGAAATAGCATAGAACTCATTCTCAGAAATCTAACGCGATTGGATACATTGATCAACGACATCCTGGACATTTCAAGAATAGAAGCAGGGCGAATAAAGATGTTTCTTGACTCCATAAGCCTCAATGACGCAGTTAAGGAAGCGATAAAAATGCAAGAGTCATTCGCGGAAGAGAAAGCAATAAAAGTAAGTGCAAAATTAGCTGAATTACCCGACATAATTGGCGATGCCGAAAGATTGAGACAGGTAATAGGTAATTTATTAAACAATGCAATAAAATTCTCGAAAAAGGCGGCTGACGTGGTCGTCAAAACCGAGCGAGTGGGCGGAAATGTTCTGTTTTCTGTAACAGATTACGGTATTGGGATTTCAAAGGATGACATAGAGAAATTGTTCAAACCATTCTCACAAATTGACCCCTCTTTTCGAAGGGAACATGGCGGAACCGGCTTAGGATTAGCTATCGCAAAGGGGCTCATACAAGCGCATAATGGTAAGATAGGAGTGGAAAGCGAGCTGGGTAAAGGTTCAACATTCTTCTTCTCTATACCTATAAAACAAGAGATTACCGAAAAAGAAGCGTCTTATTTCGGCTAAATGTCAAATAGCTGGACTAACCCGTAATGCAATATTTTCATTCATGTCATTATGCCAACTGACAAAAAATGAGCTCTTTCTCTTTAAGCAAGTTCATGTGATTTACTTAGGACTTGTCTTCGGTTATACAGATACTATTGTTCCTAGATCCTTTAATTTCAACTTTAAATCGTTGCCCCGCTCTGTAAGTCCATAGACCGTTCCTCTAGAAGGGTCCTCAATTTGTTCTATGAAGTCTCCCTCTATCAGAAAGCCAAAATGTCGCTGAAAGTTTCTCCAATCCAAATACGCCTTTTTCATGATGCGGGTCTTTTTTGCCATATTTTCGGACATCGCGATCACCTCTAAATGTTGAAATTGCACTCCTAAGTGCAAACAAAAACACTTTTACAGCAACGCAAACGAGGACGATACGATTGACCTGCACGATTTAACCTACGTAAAGCGTATATTTCCGGTAAGAAACCAAAGACTGAGTTAGCAGATGCGAAATACGATAGCAAGATAAATCAGCTGGATTTTATATCGAGTATAATAAAAATTTATATATTATATACATGAAAGTCGAGAATGAAGTAACATGAACGGATTCGAGAATTGCAAATTGTGCGAATGGAAATGCGGAATTAACAGATATAATGAGGTGGGCGTATGCAATGTAAAACTGCCTGAGATTGCATATACCTGCCTAGCGCAATCGCTTAAAAGTTACTCAATAACTCTACTCGGCTGCAATTTCAGATGTCTCTACTGCAACGCTTACCGAATATCGCAATATCCGGATACCAATTGGTTCTATCGCGGTTACGTTGCTCCAAAAGAAATGGCAAAAGAGGCGGTAGATAAATTACGGGAAGTAGGACTCGAAAAGCTGGGTTTTACCGGTGGAGAACCGACAATACATCTCCCGTATATCGAAGAAGTAGTAATAGAGGCGAAGAAATTGATGCCAGAACTAAAAATAGCATTTACAACCAATGGATTTGCAACCGAAGCGAGTATGGAACGGATAGTCAACATTTGTTCTTACATTGCACTTGAGATAAATGCCTTTAATGATGATACGC
The DNA here is from genome assembly GCA_013180565.1 of Candidatus Methanophaga sp. GoMg3.2. Next base: position 3,511 of record QBUN01000237.1, read on the forward strand.
ATCTGGCTTTAAGCGGCGCTCCTGTTGAGCCTGTCTTGAGAAATGCGGAATACCTAATCGAAAACAAAGCAAAAATAAGGGCTCTTAAAACCGTTGTGGTGCCCGGGATAAATGATAATGAGATAGAAGAAATAGCAAAATTTATTGCTTCTTTCGATACCTCAATACCGTATCACTTAATAGGATTTAGGCCTAGTTTTATGTTGTATTATCATCCGGGACCTACAAGGAAAGAACTAGCGGAGATAGGAAGAAGATGTAAAAGGCATTTAGAAAACGTCACGTGGGGCGGTGAATCCCCCCAAAAAGTGCAATTCAATGATTCGGGGGCCGCACTTGCATTGAAATATGCTGAGTTAGCCGGGTGTGTGAGCAAAGACAGGAATTGTGGTCGTTGTAGCATGAACAAAAACTGTCCTGCAATTTTAAAAGAGCCGTGGTTGAATACGCAGGAGCGGGATATATAAATGAAAAGATGTGTGAAAACTAAAAAGAGGCACTATAACTGTTCTACTATATCTCTTTGTATGCCCGGCTTATGATTTTCCTGTTCTTAGGCATATTCATTGCAAATATTGCTATGGTGTTAGGCTTACTGCGATATATCATCAAGCCCCTGGAACCGTTGACGAAAGCGGCTAAACTGCCTCATGACGCCGCGATAATTCCTGCTATCTTCCTCTTCAATGCAACAGCCGCAAATGCAACGTTAGCATCTTTATTAAATTAAATAATAATATTCATTGGCTTGCTCCTTTTCATTTCGATAATGGATTTCCCGAAGAACATTTTTCCTATTTTTACTTCTATCTATGGCATCAAGTTCGCCACAAAATTGGCTTCTATCGAACTCGCCGTGTTCATTGGCACAACGGTATTCATAATAACTACAATCTATTTTGTAATAGCATAAAGTGTAACTCTCGAAGGAAAACACAGAAATAATTTGAAAATCTACCTAAGCTTGGAGATATAAATAACATTTTTATATCACAAGTTATAACAACAGAGTGGGGAGATATGGAAATGAAGTTAGCGGCAATAACATGGGGAAGTGATATGGCATTGCTCATTAATGCCTGTAAAGAGCTTGGTGTTGAGTTGAACGCTTGGTCGACCTATGACGTAGAAGAGGAGAAGAAAGAGAATACACAACAGCAACAGAAACAGCAAAAGAAAGAGAAAGAAGAGCAAAAACAGCAGCATGAACATGAGCAACCCGATAAGAATCCAGAAGGTCAAGATGACAAGGACGATGTAAGCGAATCACAAAACGAATCAGTTTTCAATATTGGCGACCCGATTGATACAAGAGCTGTGAGGCAAAAGCAGAAGAAAGACAAGACATATCGCAGGAAGACTTCAGGGAGAAGGATCCCCACGCTCTCGCTTCGCAGTAACGGTAAGTACATACGGCATGGAA
>QBUN01000236.1 GCA_013180565.1 Candidatus Methanophaga sp. GoMg3.2
AATTCATGTCTCGCAGAGAACTCAGTTCGAATATTTTTCCTTTCTGAATATATCCTTTCATACTCACCTTCATTATTTTGCTCACATAGCTCAAAGGAAGCCCAATCTATGTAAGTGCCCTGAGATAACGATGCTAACCGCAATATTTTACTGATTTTGTTAAATAGTAATGATTTGTACGCGTCTATTGATTGTAGTCTAACTTCGTCATTTAGGTCAATCTGAACACCGCCCGTTATACCGGACTTTTTGTAGATTTTTATATCTTTCCATATATCGTCTTCGTACTGAAAAAAGGTAACTTTTCCTTCTTCGATCTCAAAAATTGTCCTAAAAGATTTGAGATTGGATACATCAAAGCGACAAAAGATTTTATTTGTGGCAGATGTGATTTCTCTATCTTTTAATTTAAGATAATCCGCAATAAACGCAATATCTCGAAATTCAACTCGCTCGCCCATTTGCGGTGAGGAGTCAGAAATACTAAGCGGTTCTATGTTTAACTCTTCACCGTCGAGATTTGCACATAGGCTGAATATTGTATCTTCGTGAGTGTGAAATAGGTCCATATACGGGGCGTGATCATCTTCTATTAATGTTATCGTTCCATCAATAACACCATCACGATACTGTGCACATGTAAACGTAACAGGAATTTCTATATGTCCTAACTCGGTATTTTGGGGTTTTAAACTCCCTTCGCCTTTTCGCTCAAATATCCTCTCTCGAAGCACGCTCATTTTGAAGTCCCCCTGCTTCTATTTTATATCTGAGGCATATTTAAATTTTGTTGAGTGATAAGTATTTGATGACACAGATACGTGGAAGTGAAAAAGAGATCAAAGAAGGGCTACTTCATGAGATAAAGACAACAGAGGATCTAAGGAGGTTATTTTTCATCTCACAGATCTTCCCGTAACTGTGCTCGGAATCAGGCCTGTTGAAAATGCTCGTCTGCCGTTAAAGCATCTGTTAAGCCCTGATCTTCCATAACAATAAATGAAATGCAGTCGGTCAAGCTCCATTCTTTGTCTTCGCCCCTTTCCACGCTTGGGTGTGCCATATAAATAATGATCATGCTCTTCTGACCAATCTCTTGGCCCTATTTTAAAAGTTCCTTTACATTCACAAGAAAATGCTTGAAAGTTACCTTGTCGCATTTCCTGTGCGTAGTTGGATCTTCAAAGGGGTGTTCATGCCAACCACGAATATTATCGTTATCAATCTAAAATACGCGAGTAATGTTTTTTTAGTGTTTCTGCTGCTTCCCATTCCCTAAAATCTTCCTCTACTTCCCAGGAGTAGGGATCGCTTTTATCTGGTAACTCGTCATGCCCACATCGTTCTTTGAACTCGTCAAAACTGATCGCCCATTTATCTTCAAATGCTTCAATCTTTTTATAGCTTCTTCTAATCGGCGTTCAAGAAAGTCATTTATAACGATATTAAGGGCTATATCTACTCTTGGTTCATTCGTTGCTTCTACTAATACATGAGAAATCCTTGTTGGTAAGACTAACATTCCTGATTTTTTCGTTACGGTTGCCATGTTCATCCGCCTTACTCTACCTTTATACTTTATCCATATAAAATTAGATTAGTGTTACTTCATTAATGTTGAAAGCCACGAGAATTAAATAATGCAAAATAAAAAAAAATCTTCTGCTTCAAAATGCGCTATTCTATTTTTGCTATTAACAAAATTTAAGCCATTCCTCCCTTGTTATTCCAGCTTGCTTCATAATTCGAGAGAGAAGATCAACGCCGATCACTTTCCGATGTGGATTTGGAATGGTTAATTATACGCACCTATTGGTGGTATGGGTAAACCCTTCCTTAGTCTTACTATTATCCAGCCGTCAATAACCTCAACCAGATTCTTACGGCATTCTTCCAGCGTTTTGCCGGTTGCCCATACCCCTTCTAACTCTGGCACTTCGCCGTAATACGGCTCTTCATCCTCTATCATCTCATACTTCGCTTTTGACAGCGCCGCTTCGATATATTCTGTAAGCATCTTCTATCCTCTATTTACGTGTTAATATATCAAGCTTTAAATATAAAAACTTTCTTATCCTATTCTTTTATTTGGAACTACTGCTCTTAACGCTCTTCCACCACCTTCTCCTCTTCCTCCGCCAGCCCGTACAAATCATACACCAGCCCGTCAATCTGCGTATCAACAATCTTTATCTGCCGTTCGTAAAGCTCTTTATCTCGTTCCATCTTTGCATCGTGATGTTTCTTCTGCAGTTCGAGCATGTTATCCACCAAAGCTACAAGTTTATCGTGCTCTGCTACTTCTTCGGGATTAGAGAAGCCTGTCATGCGGATTGAGAGTTTTCACTTTCGATAAGTCCCTTTTTATTCCATTCCGCACCCTATTATAAACTTTTTCGGACTTGACAAATAAAGCTAACCTATGTAGTGAGCCCGCCCAAATATGGACTCTTACTGCCAATTATTATCCTACTTTTATTGACTTAATACCTCTCGAAAGTCTTTTACGCAAGTTATTTTCTTTTCTTCTTCTTTTACTTCTTTATTCCATTTTAACAAATAAAGGGATTCTGTATCAATATACAGAAATGTGTTTGGGATTGCGTTCTCCTTCTCTATACAGTTCTTACTTAGTTTTACCCAACAGCCTGTGTTGATGAACATTTTTTCATCTTTTTTCGGCTCTTTCTGGTAATAGCCGGCATTATGTGTGTGTCCAAAAACAATGATGTTAGCATCTATTTTCCCGCCTTTTTTAGCTTTATAACGCTTTTTTATTACTTCTTCGATCGGCTTACACTTCTTAACGATGGTGCCAGGTATTCGTCGCCAAATCTCAGTATTCAAGAATGTAACAACCTTTGGAAGAATAGTTAAAACAAAAAAAGATGAGATAACTATCCATAAAATACCTGACTTGCTTCCTATCGGTGTATCTTGGAAACAAAAATAAGTTACTAAACCATAAAGAACGAGAAGTATGCAGAATATTAGTGTAGGCCCATTCAGTTTCAATCCAATGTTTTTAGTAAAGGATACATTTGCCAGGTCTTGGAACCAATCTATTGGGTCAATCCGAACCTGCTTATTCAGCTTTATACTGAGAAACCTACTGAGCTTATAAAAAACTTGGAATCTATCAAATTGATGGCCATGTAAAAAGGCATACTTCTTTTCTCCAATTGTTATACCTTTTATCTCTGTTCTCTTGTTTGTTTTAGGGTAACTCCGATAAAACATCTTAAAAGTCCCCTTTCCATTATTGATCTGTTCAACACCTTTCTTTCTCCAAACTTTCTTAAAGTCAAGCAGATCCTCGTCATGGTTTCCAATTACATAGATAATATCACAATCAATAGAATTCAAAATCGAAATGGTGGTTAATACGTCCGATATGACATAATTCCTATCGTCTTCTTCGGGATCCCAAAGCTCAAGAATGTCTCCCAAAAGTATAATAGTACCGGGTTTTTTTATATCTATATTATTACCATTACAGTCGACTGATGTTCCATTATCACTCAGTGTGTTTAGCCATTCAAGGAAGTCCCGGAAATCTTCGCAATGCGAATTTTTTCCACCTAAATGCACATCAGAGACAACAATAACGGGCTCTCGGATTTCACCACTATTTCCTTCTGTGTTTCCCACTTTACTCTCCACTTAGTAATAGCGTATTAATAACTTCCCCCCTTTATAAACTTTTCGATTTTTTTCCGCATGCCAAATATGAGAACCACAATAAAACCAAATATTTTTAGCCTATAATTTCTATTTTCACTCACATAACCCTTTCTCTCCCTACCACCTTCACCACCTCCACCTCCTCCGTCAGCCCGTACAAATCATACACCAGCCTGTCAATCTGCGCATCAACAATTCTTATCTGCCGTTCATAAAGCTCTTTATCTTGGTCCATTCTCGCCTCGTTATGTTTCTTTTGCGGTTCGAGCATGCTCTTGTTTTTGTCTCGCTTCAGTGATAATTCAGTTCCAACGTATTCTGAAAGACATTTCTTTCGCCGTAGATCTTTCTGCTCGAGGTTCTCCTTTACCAATGCACCTTTACTGTTCTTACACCTTTTATTTCTCCATATTCTTTATGGGTATACTTGAGTTCTCCTCTTGTTTTACCATAATCGTAGATTCCTTTGGTGATTTCCAAATCTGTTCGAAGATACTCCTTAACCTCGTCCTGCTTCCCGTCACGCCACATCTCAGGAATTTTTAACGTATCTTCAGACTTGTGGATACGTAAATTTAGCTGTCCCAGGTCCTCTAGTCCAGTCCATATGCCTGTTACCTTTTCTAATTCCTTCATGGTATCGAAGGTCTTTTCTTGAAATTTTTCTACTACATCCATGCTGGAATAATATGGACTCAAGACTATGTAATCAAACCTCAATAGATTATGTCCAATAATCAGATCAACAGATTCTAATGCATTAAATAGTTCTTCAATATTCTCCTCAGTAAAGATTTTTACATTCCCTTCATGGTCCATTAAACCCGCGACAGCTAATCGCAGCTTTTTTGTCAACGTGTCTCGAATTGTTGATTTTTCCCTCCACATCATCTGTTTCCATCGTGGTTCAATATCTTCAAACAAATACTGTGTTTCCAAATCAAAGAATCCAATTATCTGTGAATGATCATACATCATATATATACCAAAAAATCTATATAAAAAGTTTTCCATTTTCCCCTTTTTCTCAGGGTTTTTATAGCTTTGAAATGGGTTCATAAAGCCTTAAAAGACAGCCATCAAGACGAGATTGTCTATCATAAATCTGCGTTAGATGAGCTTAATAAGAGATATGATCTGATATTGCAGAGATTAGACCGGCTCTATGATGACAAATTAGATGGAAAGATAACAGAAGTATTCTGTCAAAGAAAAGCAAAACAATATTCAGAAGAGA
>QBUN01000235.1 GCA_013180565.1 Candidatus Methanophaga sp. GoMg3.2
AAAGCCGCTTCAGATACCACGAACAAGGTGCTTTCTTCTCTTCTAACCCTGATTCTACAAGGTTTAGTCTTAATAACGTCAATGCACCCACCCTATTTACCAGGATATTGAAACTTTCATACCGCTTAGAGGAGATAAAATGCAAGAAATAATACTTGTAGTTATGTAGTTCCCAATCCCTGACTTCCATACCCAATTGAGCGAACTCCGCAGGATGCATCAAACGGAGTTCTTCGGGATATACTATAGGCTCATACTTTATCCCTGCCTTTGTAGAACCGCCAGTGTCCCTTGCCTCCACACGATATTCTTTTGTGATGCCTTCGTGCATGATGACTGCGGAATAAAAGGGCTTATCTTCTGCCGACCCGCGGAAATCAGATACCACATCAAAAGGGATGGTTTCTCTTGATATGAGTCTCGACTGACTAAAAAGCATATGAAGCGTATCCGGGCTTTCACTAACGTCTATATCTAGTTCCACATTCATTGTATATGCCGGATGATGAGAAGAGCCGTAGTTTTCCAGCTCTTTTATTCTTATCCCCTTTCGTTTTATCGCTACCATTTTACATCAAAGCACACACATCATTCTCGTGCCGTATAGGTCCTACTAAATCGGAACGGCGAGAATTCTATCCCGCCACCATCATAGAATTTCGTGAACCACTCGTAGAAATGCAGCCTGATTGTATGGATGCCTGCCATTATCGCTTCAAGTACGATCACTACCGCATTCCCTGCAATGAATATAATAATACCTATCACCGGCCCTATTATTGCGATACTACCCCAGCACATGAAAGCCAAAAGAATGAACACTTCCATTAACGCCGCATGACATAATGCTAACGCGAGAATACGACCGTAAGAGACGATATTCGCAAGAAATCGGAAGAGATTCTCCAGCACTGCATCTATTAAACCATCTATGAGAATGATGATATAATCCATGCCTGACAGCTTCTCTCCCTTTTCCGCTTTACCGTGCTTTTCATGTCTCAACTCTGAGACTAGCTTGAAAGCGAAGAGTATAAGTACTGGGAGTGCTACTAAAAAAAACAAACCTGCCATTGGGTCAATAAGAGAAATAACAGTAGTGACGAAAACCGCAAGACCTATGTCTATCCCTTCAAGAGAAGAACTGAGTAACAAAAGTAAGAAATAAAGAGTCCCAAACAAGCACCAAATCTTTACCGCCTCCCATAAAACACCGAACATGTCTCTGTCGGAGGCTTTGTTTACCGCACAGAGCAGTAATCCAAGCCCCATGTGTAGCGTCCCTATTAGCATCGTTAGGACGAACATAACTGTCACATTCGGGATCGGCTCGAACCACAAAGGCTCGAAAACAAACACCTCGGGAAGGCTCATACCCACAGAATCATGAACCAAATGGCCTGCATACTCACTTAAGCCGAAGAATTCGCCGAATAAAAAGCCGATGATCAACGAACAAAAACCACATAACACTACTATTACGCCCACACCCCTAATCTCCTTCCCCAAGCCCTTAAAAGCAAACATCAATGCCAAACCAATCGCAAGCAAAAACATTCCATGCCCTATGTCCGGGAACATAAGACCAAAAAGGATAGGGAATATTATAGCGGTAATCAGCGATGGATCTATGTCATTGTATAAAGGATGACCATACATACCCACTATCGATTCAAAAGGCTTCACTATTTTCGGATTCTTCAGTAACGACGGCACCCGCACGTCCTCCCTCTTCGGCTCTTTCACATCGATAACGCAAACTCCGGCGGTCTCATCATTTATACCGTCTATTACCCTGTCAACCTCTTCTTTCGGTGTCCAGCCTTCTATAACACGCGTACGTGCACTTTTACCGAAAAGAACCTTTGCCTTCTCCCGGTTCTCCTCGATTTGCACGAGTTCATGCATCACGAGCAAATCATTAAGCCTTTCATCTCTTATTACCGCTAATTCGCGTTCATTATCGTTTATACCGCTCTCCAATTCTGCAACCTTCGCATTTAATGCCGCTATTGCTTCTTTTGTTCTCGCGGGTATATCACCCTGCGGAGGTCGTTGCCATATTTCAAAGTCAGCCGCCCTCAGCGCTTTCGCTACTGCAGCCTTATCACTTTTCAAGGTCACAATGATAGCAAAAGAGACTTCACCGGTTAGCTCCTTAGAAGCAATAAAGTTATTTTCACCCGTTTCTGCTTCGAGATTTGATCTCAACGCTTCCAAATTCACGCTCGGTAAATTGCCCGCGTGCACAATAACAAATTCCTTTTCGCCTATGAAATCCAGATCAATCTCAAAATCGTCTAATAACGCTAATACGCGTAATATATCATTTGTATTTGATAATTCCTCTTTTGAACTTTCATTACCCGCTATTAACTTATTTACTGTCGCCTCTAAGCTATCTAACTCCCGCTCCATCACAGCCAAATTCGGCGCCTCTATTTTTATCCGGTCTATCTGCTCTTCTTCCGGCGCTTTAAATAGCATCTCCTTTAGGCTCTTCTTCTCTGCTTCCGCAGGCTGTAAAATCGAGATTGTGCTATCTAGCCTTGCCAATAGTTCAGAGCTTTTTATCAGCTTCGTATCTGCCTTTGAGGGTACTATTAGCCCTTCCCAGGCATCTAAGAACTCCTTTACATCTGTAAGATGCACAGTACCCAGTGCTTCTAGTCTCTTGATTACTCGATCTACATCTTCATCTAAGGTGACAATTCGCAGCTCCCGCATCTCCACTGGTCTAAGCATCGTAGTTCTATTATATATACTCCGTTAAAATTTATAACATAACAATCCCCATTGTCGCTTCAGCCGATAGATCATTCTCTTTACATACCGAGATAGTACAAAGGTTTTTTATTTCTAGTTCCTTGAGGTAAAGGAAACCTATTATCGTGCCTATATTGATAGGAGCGCCACGTAGTGTATTCTTTATAGTGTAGAAAAATAGATTTCTTAGTACTCGTTCAAAAGGGATAAGTGATTGTTCTTCTTCATACGCGGGAATAGCACCCATTAACACTTCTTTATATGCAGAAGGAGGCAACAATTGGACAACTGTACTTGCATCTTCCGCGGACATCGAAGCCTTTACATTATCGGCATTGAAATCAAATGAATAGGTATATGGTAAGATGTATTTCGTCATCTCCGCCTCCTTTATTCCCGCTGCCTTGCATCTTAACAAAGTCGTGATGTTTATTATGTCAAACTCAGTGCCAATTATCTTTCTTACTATCGCCCTATCCTTGGTACCTAACCCGGTCATCCGCGCCCATATAGCACCACAAAGTTCCTGGTAGAGAGCGCTTTCAAGAATTAATGCCTTTTTACTCGCTTCATATTCCGGAAGCACCGCCTCCAACACACGCTTGTACGGATCTTCTAATCGCATTATCAGATTCTTCATCGAATCAGCATCCATTAATCCGCTCATCTTTCGTCCAAAGAAGTCTTCAACCGGGAAGAAGAGTGGCTTTTCGGTTAATATACCTGTAGCTTTCGCTATGATAACGGCTTTCAGATTGTTCACTTCAAATCTTCTGAATAGTTCTTCGAAGAAAGCGTTTACTTTGCCGCGTGTTGATCGCAGCACCATTAAATATTGGTATATTAGCTCGCCTTTAAGCGCCAGCTCTATATTCCGCAGGTCTGTCGAAGGCGCTTTTGTTAACTTTTCTTTATACGTGGTATCCATAAGCGAAGATATAAAATCGTCCTTAGTCCCCACGGCCATAAGGTCTTTTAATTGCCCCTCACTCAAAATATCGCTCATTCGCGACAATACCCGTGCATACGAATATGCATATCCTGCTACGCTCATCCTCTCACTATCTATATTAGAGTATGTATAATAATAAAGCTATTTTGTTTTTGCGATACATTCATTTTAAATGTCACCGACTTCTCGACCACCAAGTCTGGCTTCTCTTCTGCCATGCATGTATAGGTGCCGTCGATCCACTCCTGTGACACTTGCTCGCCATTCTCATCATTTGCTTCCCAGTTCTCTTGGGTCAGGTTACAGGAACACGGCGCCCCGCTGCTGTTGCACTCCAATGTAAGATTAGCAATCGTATGGACTCCAATTGGTAACTCTTCCAGACCATTCATACTCAGTATGCGGACAAAATTGCCGTTATGGTGCCACATACTCATCAGGAATGGAGCCATGCTCTGATCCACATCTGTTACATTGACGCAACTCAGGTCGTAGTGTATGTCATCCTGATAACTGCATACCCCATTTCCTGGATCATGCCAGCCATAATATCCGGTATGGGTTATGTTTATCTTTACCGAGACAATCGTGGGAGCATCGCACTCTCCTGTGCTGTCCTGCGGCTCGAAATAGCATGTCCATGTATCCGATGGTCCTGCTGTAACTGGCACGATAGTCATCAGCACTACAGCCGCAAGCACTATCGCCATCGCAAGAAGCGATAGCTTCATTCTCTTTCCATTTTCGTTCATTTCATTTCTTTTTTCATCTTCCTCATTTTCCTACATGATACCTAAGAGAATTGCATATAAACCCCCATCGTTTTGGGTGGGACGTGTAACCTAAAACGGTAACAAAAAATGCCCCATTTTCAAATACCGCCTAACCCACCAATTCAATGCTAAATCCGTCTAACCATCTTTACATTTCCGCTTCTCAAGACGGTAAACCACTTTGAGACTTTTCTTTGTTGTTGTAACACTATGGCTTTTTAAAGCCGTTTCTTCTTAAAAGATACAGTACCGCAAGCAATCCGATAACGGTGCAACACACTTCAAATCCTGATGGCTTTGGTGTAATAGGTGTAGAAAGTGCAGGTCCTTCCTCTGTACTATTGAAAAATTCACTTAGGGGGCACCTTATAATTAAATCCATAGCTTTAGATAAGTAATACTTCTTCTAAA
>QBUN01000234.1 GCA_013180565.1 Candidatus Methanophaga sp. GoMg3.2
TATACGATGTTGGAGATGGAATAAACGGTGAAAAGATTTCATGTGAATTCAGAAATAACGGTATATTTGCAAAAACCGATGTTGTTTCCTTAGGGTTAATTTGTCAGATTTGAACGTTTAAAAACTTATATATCATTTGTTACAATAATATTACTGCACGCATTTTTCAAATCGTAGAAGGATAAGGACTTTGAGAAAGTGCGCGAATTAACTATTAAAATGAGAAAATGCCTATTGTAGATGGCTTCAGGCCAAATACAAGGAGTGTTTAACGTGTTACATCGTAACAATGGATTAAATTGGAAATGGAGAGGGGGATAATGAGTCTAAATGATACATGAAACTACCCGGGATTTCAGAATTAGATATAACTTAAGTCAAAGAGGGCTTAACCGAACACGAAAGACAAGTATTTAGGTATATAGGTAGGTAGAGAACACTGCCAAATTTCCAGTAATCCCGGAGGAGTTCCATTACTTCCCAATTAAGTAATTGCCTCTTCATACACGGATTCTGTTAAATTAAATATCCTCTCCCAATCATACATACTTGCATTCTCTATACAGCTCCCGGCCATATCCGCCCCTTCATCCAGCCCCCGGAGTATATTATCTGCAGCGTCCGTCTCTGAAAGTTCACATATAAAGCCATTTCTATCGCGTTCTATAAAATCGCATACCGCATTCATTTTGTGATTTACTGTGATAACCGGCAACCCACACGCATTCGCCTCCAGCGCCGCTATTCCAAAACCCTCTCTGGTCGAAGGCAACATAAGTACCTTAGATGATTTCATATATGCAATCACATCGTCATGGTCACCTAAAAATCCAGTAAACTCGACATTAGATTCTAATCCCAAATCATAAGCCAACTTCTCTAACTTACTCTTCTCTGGACCTTCACCGATGATCTTACATTTCACCTCTGGCATCTCTTTCTTAACCAACTTTACCGCTTTAAGCAGAACATCCACATTCTTCTCCTTTATCAACCTTCCGACGAATATGACATCTGATTCTTTATCTGATGCTTTTATCTGTCTTATCATTTCAAAATCTATCCCATTTGGGATTATTTTGATATTGTTCCGCACTCCGATCCGTTTTAAATCATTCTTCGTTCTTTCTGAAACGGCAACCATATTATCAGTTAAATGCGTGGTCGTTTTCTCTATCACTTTCCCAAATACGCCTTTTTTACCCAGATATTCATACCAATAATCATCCCATACCTCACACCATGTAATTAATAATGGAATTCTCCGCAATGTAGAACAAATCTTTGCAGAAAAACAAGGGAAATACGAAAAACCTTGACAATCTATGATGTCATAATCTTCTTTTAGTAACGGCATGAGGAGTTTACTTGCAAAATATATTGCAGGATTTATTGATCTTCTTCCATCAACATACAACTCTTTTGGTTCGCAAACGCCATGCAGATAAACACCTTCTTTTATTATAACATCTTCACCAGCCCAGTATTTCATTCCAAACAAATGCACTTCATGCCCCTTTTTAGCTATTCGCTTTGAGATCTCCCAGATCCTCTTCTCGGTCCCACCTATCACATAGGGATAGATTACGTCATATACGCATGCGATTTTCATTTTATCTTTGCTCTTTTCTTCTTCGCTTTTTTATGTCCTTTCCCCTTATCCCTATAAATTTACGCTAACCTTTTCCTTTTCGCAACTCGCCTGCGAGCCGCATTTACGCTTCTAATGCATTGAGTAGTTTGAGTATGTGTGCTTTAACTATTACGCAGCCTACCATAAAAAGCTATACTTTCTGAATCCAAAGTTATTATCGCTTCAGGTTTGGTAATTGCCATAATTGTCCCTATGAAAAAGGACAGATATAAAGTTTTTGGTGTTTCCAGTATCTCCGAAAGCATATATTGTGAAAATCTGTGTAATCTTGAGGTCTGCTGAGGAAGGTTAATTTGTATTCATTACCTAAATTTCAGAGTATAAATAATCATTTATTTTCCATGGACACAATTCCTACAAACGGGACCATCTAAGTGATTGTTATTGGCATGTAGTCAATAACAAAATTTTCAAATAAATACTATTATCAACATCTATCAGCCATTGTATATCCCCAATCTCTTGTGAAAAAGTACAAAAGCATCAAAGCTTTTTATAGTGTAGTCACTAACTAAGTGATATGCAACTGAAGGCTGTAAAGGTGAAAGGGAGGGTATATTATTCCATCGTCGAGAGCGTGAGAATAAACGGCAAACCGCGTCATAGATATGTAAAATACATAGGAAGCCGAGATAAACTGATAGAAAGCCTGTTACAGGGTGATGAATTGGCAATAAAGGTGGCGAAAATACCAGAAATTCTGGATTATGGGGACATTGTAGCTCTTTACAAGGCTTGTGAAGTTCTTGAACTCAGGCAAATAATAAATCGGCATGTTTTTAAGGGCGGTGGTGTAGATGTTGGCATACAGGCGATATTTATGGCAATTAACCACTGTGTTGACCCGGTGAGCAAAAACCAGTTCGAATTCTGGTATAAGTACACTGCTCTGGAGAAAATAACCGGTATAAAGGCTACGAAGTTGAATGCAGAGAACCTGTGCACCGCACTTGACTATTTTTATCCAGATGGGAAAGATAAAGCGGTAGAAATTGAAAAAGAAATCGTTGGGAAGCTGAAAGAACTCTTTGGGATCAAAATGGATTGCTTGTTTTATGATATCACTTCAACCTACTTCGATGGGACCAAATGCATCATTGCAAGGCTGGGATACAGTAGGGACAGCAAGCCAGATAAATTGCAGGTGAATATCGGTCTGATGGTCACAAAAGAGGAACGTTTTCCGGTGTTTCATCTCGTCTTTGAGGGGAATGAAACTGATATAACGACCGTTGAAAGAACAATATCCCGACTAAAAAAGGAGTTTTCCATCACTGATTGCTTGCTCATATTTGACAGAGGCATGGTGTCAGAAGATAACATAGGGGAACTGGACGGTAGCCACTACGATTTCATCTGCGGTTTGAAGAAGACAAAGGTAATAAAGGCAATATTGAGGGAGGTTGATGATGTTGAACTTGCAAAGGTGCAGAATTTTGTCAAGGACCTCGGAGAGGGATTCCAGCTCTATGCGGTTGAGAGGGTTCGGGAGTTATACGGTAAAAAGAGAAAGGTTGTCATTTGCTACGATGCGAAGAAGGCTGCGTCTAAGAGACTTGACAGAGATGAGAAATTAAAGCGAGCAGAGGTAGAATTAAGCATGTACCGTGCTAAATTGGCAAGGGGAAATTACAGAGAGATGGACAAAGTTGTTTCAAAGGTCAAAGGGATAGTGAAAGGCGTAAGCACGTATTTTAAATGCACATACTCCTCAGATGAGGGTAGAATAACCATTGATTTTAACAGGCGTGATGATAAAATAGCGGATGCTGAGATTCTTGATGGTAAATACGCATTGATGAGCACACGGATTAGGATGAGCACAAAAGAAATAATTTCTGCATATTATGACAAGGACGGGATAGAAAAGGCGTTTTGCTGCATTAAACAGCCGATTGGACTCAGACCGATAAGGCATTTGCTGGATGGAAGGGTTAAAGCGCACATAGTTATGTGCTATCTTTCATATCTATTGATGAAAACACTTGAACACCTGCTCAAAAAGGGTGGATTGACGATGAACGCTGTGAATGCGCTGAAACAACTGAGTAAGGTGAAGTATGTTGTAGTCACTAATCCCAAAGGAGACATCACAACGTCGAAAATATCCATCCCGTCAACTGAACAAAGGCAAATTATGGATGTGCTGGAGGTGGAGTATATAAAGTCTGAAATTTAGGTATTAATGCGTTATACGAATCTACCGCACCTGCCAAACCTGTACGCGGTGTCACTGTAAAAGAAGTAACGCCTGCAGACGCAGCCGGCAAAAACGCAATCACCATAACGCCCATTATTACCGCGGCCATCATCGCTATTTTCTTGCCTTCTTTTCTGTTCATACTTTTCATATTTTTTCACCTCCTATGTGTTTTATAAAAGTAATCCCTTCTTATTATATATACTATCCCCGATACAATGTACCCGCCTATATTACCACATCTTGACCCTACTCGACAATATTGTTGAAGGCGTTGTTATAGATACCATGGGGATCGAGGGGAGGAAGAAGAGCATCCTTGCCTCCTATCACGGAAGAGACCACACAATCGGTTCGGCTGATTTAAGGGCGGTGTCTACCGATATGTCACCGCTGTATTCAGGCGGTTTTCGATCAACAGATTCAGAAGCGATGAACAAAATCAGTACGCTGCTGCGAGATGAACCGATTTTAGGCTGTGTGATGGCGTCAAAGAAATATATCTACGTTGACGGCTTGAACGTTAGGAAGATTGTGGAAGACCTCGGGCATCTGATATTGTACAACGTGAGAAAGAGCATTATTCCTGTTTACGAGATCTGTGAGTCGGTCGAGAGATCAAATTACTTGAAGAGAAAAATTGGTTATAACTGTTGCTGGGTTGTATCACATGTTAAATGGCTGGTCAGGTCCTGAAAGTCATTTTAACCTTTCAGATATTCGAATATTCGTCCCTGCGTGAGGATTTGAGAGAGGTTTCTACTGTTGGAATCATCTCACTGTTGGAATTATATCACCACAACTTGTATTTATATACCCTAGAAGATGTTAAGTAAACATTAAATATATATGTACACCATAAAAGAGGGTAAGCGGAAGGGAATGAAAAACATGAAAAAAGGATCATTAACGCCAACAATGGCAACGGCTCCCATTGTGCTGCGCCTTTTATCGCCTATCGCAGGCGCGCGCGGGGGGGGGGGGG
>QBUN01000233.1 GCA_013180565.1 Candidatus Methanophaga sp. GoMg3.2
ATATGGGGGCGGTTTGCGTATGCTAAAAAATCCAAGCCTATCTTGACGGCATGGAAAATTACTATTAAAAGAGATAATTCAAAATGAAAAAGCTATTATTTTTTGCGCCACCCAAGATCATGCACTTGCGATTAGGGAGTTAATTAATCAGTATAAGAAAAGCACAGAACCTAATTACTGTGTGCGTGTTACTGCCAATGATGGAAAACTTGGCGAGCAATATTTAGATGAATTCAGAGATAATGAAAAACCCATCCCGACAATTCTTACTACTTCTCAAAAGCTTTCAACCGGCGTTGACGCAAGGAATATTCGTAACATTATTTTGATGCGTCCTGTTAACTCAATGATTGAATTCAAACAGATTATTGGTAGAGGTACTCGATTATTTGAGGGTAAAGAATATTTCACTATTTATGATTTTTTCAATGCATATCATCATTTTAGTGATCCGGAATGGGATGGTGAACCATTAGAACCGGAACTGCCAACCGGACCAAAGACACAACCGGTGGAAATAACACTGCCGTCTGATGGAGACGACCCAGATGATAAACAAAAAAAGAAGAAAGTAAAAATAAAACTCCGCGATGGCAAAGAGCGTGAAATTCAGTATATGATTCAAACTTCATTTTGGGGTGCTGATGGGAAACCAATTTCAGCAGAAGAATTCTTGCACAGCCTGTTTGGGAAATTGCCTGAATTTTTCAGCGATGAAGCTGAACTACGTAACATATGGTCAAATCCCATAACAAGAAAAGTCCTGCTTGATAAACTTGCAGAAGCAGGATATGGTATGACGGAATTGAAAAGATTAAAGCAGTTAATAGATGCAGAAAACAGCGACATCTTTGACGCTTTAGAATACATCTCTTTTGCAATTAAACCCATTTCGAGAGAAGAAAGAGTTGCCAAAGCACAATGTGATATATTTAAGTCATTGGACAATAACCAAAAGGAATTTTTGGAATTCGTTTTAGCCAAATACATTGAAACAGGTATTGAAGAGCTTGATCAAGAGAAACTGCCTGATCTACTAAAAATTAAATATTCCGCAATTGCTGATGCAACTGAATTGCTTGGCGGTGTTAATAGAATAAAAGCTACTTTTATTGGTTTTCAACAGCATTTATTCGCCAGTGTAGAGTCCTAATATTATTTCGCTTACTATTCCTAAGATATTTCTTATTCATAAACCTATCTCCCTTTCACTCCACTCGAAGAACATTCCAAGCGTGTTTTCACATTATACCACTCTGCAAACGCATAAGCAGAATCAAACTTCCACCTATGTCTTCTGTACTCCTGAAACCACCGCTCGATCTTACCGTTCGTTTGCGGATTATTCCGCTTCGATGAGATGGGATGGGAGGTGATGGGATGGGATGGGATGTGTTTGACACCTCAAGCATTACCATACGCAGTCGGAAAAAATACCGAAGTATTTATAAGCTAGTTCGCTATTATTTCTATTATGTTCAAGGAAGGATTAATTAAAACGGACCTCGAAGTTCTACAACTAGTTCTTTATAAAAAAATGAATGATCTGATTTAGATTTTTCAATTACCCTTTTTCCAGCCTATGTTGGCGATTGCTATTTCATCATATACTCGGATATGTGTACAAGCACAGGCTTTATGTTTAAGTATAAAGTATATGTAAATGATACATATACACAAGAATGATGATACCGGATAATATTGCAAGGAATCATATCCTCAAGGCTATTCAAGAGATTGATAGGGTGGGTATTCCCAAAGGTAGAAACGCGAAGAAATTTAAACTTGTTTTTGATGAAAAAGCATATCCTCCAAAGTATGTTATTGCATTAGCCAATAAATATGCAAATGGAGAGGAGCTTGAGCCGTCAGATTTTGGTGGAGGTCCGGAAACAAATACGGTTTTAACTGAATTACGATTTGAAATCGCAGAAACATCTTCAACAACAAAAGATAACAAAAAATCTTCCCGCAGCGAATCCACAGAGACCACACAAAAAGAACACTTCAGGGATATTATTGAAAACATAAGAAAAGATATGACGGGTTGGGTCGCTACGGTTATTCTACAAAGCGGCTTTTGTAGCCTGGATGCTAAGTTCGAAGCTGACCTGAATAACCGCATCATTGCAGATAATTTGAAGGGGATACTCGAAGCTCATGGATTATCTCTTACAGAACCTGCTACGGTTAAAAATGAGCGAGAAGGTGAATGGGTGATCACTAGTGGAGAAGAGATCTATAGGGTTTATAAAGAGGATGAAAGATTGGGTATTTACAAACATCATAACGAAGAACGGCTGAATGTTCTATCTACCTTTGTAAAATCCATTCTGAAACAATCCACCGGTGATGGTGTTATTCTATTCCCCGCAGGCATGTTCTATACCGAAGATAAGGCAGCAAGCACATTCTATAACAGAGTACAGGAAACGCTCATACCCGTTCTCAAACAGACAAACGATCATGTTATTGTCTGCACAGGCGTAGATAGTGCCCGGGATCAGATCGCCATAGCAGTAGACAAGACCGGCATCATCGCTAAAGGTCGTAAATTCCACCCTGCGCCAGGTGAAGATCAAATAGAACTCGCACCGGATTATTCAACCGACGAGGACGGTAAATCGCGTATATTCGAGTTGAACGGCACCAGATATTGCATGTGCGTCTGCTACGACATCTTTGGGCTCCGGCATAAAGACCTGCACAATCCCGGCGTAGATGTCGTCCTGAACCTGGTGCACTGTTTCTATCAGCCGGGAAAAGGCCCGTCTGGGTTAGCACTTTTTGCTAAACACGGCCTTGCAGGCGCATCGAAACAATGGAAATGCCCCGTATTTGCGGCAGTTGTCTTTTTCAAACCGAACATCCCCATGCACTGGCCTACTGGCGTCTACTGGAACCAGGGCGATAAGAGCACAACAAAATGGAAATATTCGGATAACCCGATCAAACCGGCAGTCACCTTTGAACCAATAACCATCGAAGAAGGTCTTGCCTTGGTTAGGAGGTATAATCTCAAGAGCTTTGAGCAGTACCAAAATGTTGATTAGCCGTTTTATAAACGGTCTACAAGTGATAGAGAAGAAGTATGATGAACACTAATCATAAACTGTAACGATGTATAAGTGTGATAAACGAGATAGCTACAAAAAACAATATGATTGATATAGTCAAAATGAACCACGAGTTTTCTGACCTGGACATCCTAAACAAATGGGTTATTGCACATGATATCTGTGGAGACTCCTTCTTAGAAGAAGCTAGACAGAAATATGGTGGGAATTGTCTTATCGGGTTCGTCTATCTGGATCACCAGGCTGGCATCTCATTGGAGGTAGAAACGTTTTGTACCGTTGGTGCTGATGGCGATATTACACCTACTCAGGGTCCGCACGATCATAACGAGAGTCTGAAACTGAGATATGATGTCATAAAGCAGATAAATATAGAACTATTAAACCAAGATCAAATCAAAAGTCTTTCTCTTTCAGAAAAGCCAGAATGGCTCAAGTTCTATGTCGATCCTGATCTCGAACGTACCCGACAGTTAGAATTCCTCCATCCATTTCGCGCACTTGGCTTTCCCGATGATATACAAGTACTGCTACCTCCTGTAAAAGGCAAAAGAGAAGAAGTCGTGTGGGCTCGGATAGAATCATATAGAGACGATGGCGTGTTTGTGTGCACTTTGCTTAATCAGCCGAATCAGGATTTTAAAATTAATCTTCTAGACCGAATAGAGGTAGTACCTGCTACAATTGGAGACGAGCGGTGGATGCTCTGTGTGAGCTAAAACTCGTAAGGTTCTCGCATTAGCTATGGCTACAACGGAGCAAATAGAGCTTGATAAAAATCGCCCTTACCCGATGAAGGTGAAAAGCGAAGTGTGGGGAAGAATCATGGAAAAATATAAAAACATTCGTATTCTAGAGAAGCTCGAAAATTAATGGATGAAATATTAGATGCCATGTTCATGCCTACAACCCCCGCTTCTGAATCGCCCTCTTCACCTCGCTGATGCTTTCACCACCATCGTCAACACATTCTTTCCATCCTTATACTCATACTTAACCTCATCCACCAGCGTCTTCATGAAATATACCCCGAGTCCACCTATCTTCCGCGCTTCTAAACTCGCATCCAGATCTGGCGGAGGGACCGACGTGGGATCAAACGGCTTAGCCCGATCTTTGATGACCACTATGACGTCCTCGTCCCTCCTCCGGCAGGAGATATAAATCATGCCCTCTTCCCCGATGTAGCCGTAGTTGATTATGTTAGTGCACGCCTCGTCAACAGCCATTTGAATCTCGAATATCTTACGATCCGGCAATCCAAATTCACGCATCGAATCAGTGATGAAATCTGCTATCACCGCTAAGTCCTCCAATTTCGATTCTATCTCGAGTTCAAACCGATCTTCCATTTGTAATATTCACTCCGCCTTCAATACCATTAACGTAATATCATCAAATTGCGGCTCATCGCCACAGAAGGCTAACATTTCCCCCTTTATCTTCTCTATCATATCATTTGCAGATAATTCATGATTCTCCTTAATAGTCGTAATGAGTCTCTCTTCCCCAAACTGCTCCATGCTCTTATTTATCGCCTCGGTCACACCATCGGTATAGAATACGACTGTATCACCGCCGTCCAGTATGATCTTTCGCTCTTCCAGTTCTATATCCTCTATTGCACCCAGCGCGATCCCTTTCACATCGAGCCTCATTAGAGTTCCGGTCTTCGCTTTGAATATCACCGGTGGGTTATGCCCTGCACTGACGTATGTCAACGTCCTCTCGCTCAAATCTAATACCGCATAGAATAACG
>QBUN01000408.1 GCA_013180565.1 Candidatus Methanophaga sp. GoMg3.2
TACGAATTAGCAGGAAGAACTTCCCCAAAAGAACATTTAGACCAGGACGCAGACCCCATAGTAGCTAAACGCAGCCATATATGGCTGTTTTTTTTTCTGAATAACAAAATTTTGAATTTACTATTTATTTAAGACATTAGTTATAGGAAGGAAATGACATGGCTGGTAGCGGTAGAATATCAAGAAGGATTATGCAGATACAGAAATCAGCATAGAGTGTGATTTTGTGGTGATCACAGTAAAATGGAACGACCATTTGTATTTATAAATGCCGCCATGAGCGCGGATGGAAAAATATCAACGGTAGAACGAGTGCAGACGAGAATAAGCGGTGGGAAAGATCGTGATAGAGTTGATGCTCTGAAGGCGGGAAGCGATGCAATAATGGTTGGCATCGGCACTGTTCTGGCAGACAATCCCGCTTTAACCGTGAAATCAAGAAAGAGGCAAGAAGATAGGAAGCGTGCGGAAAAGGATGAGAATCCTATACGAATTGTGGTAGATAGCACTGCGAGAACGCCAATTGATGCAGAGATACTGAGCAGAGGCAGTGGCAAACGTATAATTGCCGTTTCCAAACGGGCGATAGTAGCGGATGTTGATAGATTAAGCGAGAAAGCGGAGATTATTGTCTGTGGCAGGGAAGAAGTGGACTTGAAGAAACTTTTAGATTCTCTTTGGCAACGTGGTGTGACGAGATTGATGGTGGAAGGCGGTGCAACACTTAACTGGTCCCTTGTTTCGCAGGGGCTCGTTGATGAGATTTGTATATATCTTGGCAATATAATTATAGGTGGCGAACACGCTCCGACACTTGTAGATGGTAGGGGCTTTGTTACGGATATGGCAAAGCTGGAGCTTTTAAGTGTCGAGAAGATGGACAACGGTATATTACTACAATGGCGTGTTCGTAACTGATGAGGAGACGACAAAAAATGGAACCACCAAAGCTTTGATATAAATGATATAGCCGATTTTGCATAAAGCCGTTACGAGAAGGAAATTGAAGGACAAAAACGGAGAAATGCATGGAGAAGTGTTTTTATGGCGGAGAAAAGGCGAGGATGTATTTAACTACAAGCTCAAGTGCCCCTACTGCGAGTGGAACAGGAATCGAGCATTATACTCAAGCGAAGGCCGTACAGGGTGCGATGTAGCAACTGTGATAAGAGTATTATGATAGAGAAGCTATCTAAGAAATAAGCAATGGTAAAGCTGAAGATTTTAAGTGCAGAGAAGATTTAGTCAACTATCTTTAACCGTAGAGGATAACCTCTCAACTTTTGTTCTTCTTCTGGAATTTCTAAGCCGGTCTGCCAATCAATGTATATTTCCGGTGATCTTGGAATTTCAACCATGATAGTTTCAAGCCGACCAAACATATCGGACATAAAAACAATGTTGCCAGTCCACCCTTCCTCTATTGTAACAGGGGTCAGATGAGGATTACCTTTTAAGTCTGGCTCAGAAATCATAAGATGATATTCTCCTTTTCCTGATTCAACTATTTCCTTTAAACTATTTTCAGGGAATTTTTCAAATTTATGTAGCTCCGCTAAAATTTCCACAATTCGTCCAGAGCCCTTTGGCAAAGCTATCGCTGATTTTGGATATCTGGCATATTCATCAAGTCTTTCAGCATATTCATCGCATAATTCACCAACAGATCCATTATAAGGTTCCATTCTACCACTTGGAACGCCTTTACTTAATCTCTTATCATAATGGGCTTGCCAGTGCATAACCCATTCTCCAAATGCCTTACTTAATGAGACCCAGCAATCGGGCATATTTATAAATGGTATTTTATTTTCAATTTTCAATCCATTAATGGCAACCAAGCCATCTTTACATAAATAAACTTTGCAACAAACAGGTTTAGCGGATATTAAGGGCTTTCTTAATAACCCTCCCAATATTATTTTCCCATAAATAAGAAATCTGACATATTCGCTACCAGCGAGGGTTCCTGCTACAAAACCCACAAAGAATGATAGAGCAATTTGGATAAGTAACATGGAGGTTGTCATATTTCCTTTTTATTTTATTATTAGATGCACTTATAATAAAAATAAAGAAGGAAGCTAAAGAAGTTGACGCCTATATTAGATTTGTCATCTTTATTTTAAGGACTTTAACAACTCTTCTGCCTTCTTCACATCCGCTTCTCTTCCCTGCTCATCAAATAATCGTTTTGCAATCGCTAATTCCTTCTTTGCTTCTTTATTCCTTCCTGTTTTTGAGTACAAAATGCCGAGATTTGCATGTGCTTCTGCATCATCGGGCTTGATCCTTATCGCTTCTCTGTATTCCCTCTTCGCAGCCTCTTTTCTTCCAACATTGTTTAACAAAACCCCAAGATTAATATGTGCTTCTGTGAAATCGGGGTTAATCCTTATCGCTTCGCGGTATTCCTTCTCCGCATCCTCTTTTCTTCCCAAATAGTATAGCAAATTCCCAAGATTATTATGCGCAAGTGCGTAATCGGAGTTAATCCTCAGCGCTTCTCTGTATTCCGCCTCCGCTTCCTCTTCCCTCCCCATCACTTTAAACAAAAGCCCGAGATTAATATGCGCAACTGTCGACTCTGGACTAATCCGTAGGCATTCTTTATAGCTTTTTTCGCCATTTTCGTACTCTTTATCCCTGTAAAATGCATTTCCGAGATAAAATAGACTCCCCGCATCCTTTAACTCACTCAAAAGGCTTAATAGATCTCCAAGATAATCTACTGGCTCGTAATCATCTACTACCAATTCTAATATGGGATCATAGACATCAATTTTAGGGCTGGAAGACACGGTAACAAATCTATTCTCTTTAAGATGGTTTATTGACCTGATCAAAGAAAACTCATTGATTTTAGTTCCAAAAATGGAAGTGCAAATAGCTCTTATCAGCACCTTTTCGTAACTAAAAATGTTAGCTTCTTTTAAAAGTTTGCAAGCCCACAGAATAGACCTTTCATAAGCCTTAAGGATCCTGTATCTGTTTCTCATGCCGTCAATGTTAAGGATCACCGAGCCAGGCGTTCCAAGAAATTGATCGGGGTTCCATGTTACTCCTGCTTCTCTTGCTAATTCTTTGCCCTCGCTTTTGTTCAATTC
The DNA here is from genome assembly GCA_013180565.1 of Candidatus Methanophaga sp. GoMg3.2. The sequence goes on from QBUN01000408.1 coordinate 3,108, forward strand.
GTATTTATCCAGATCTAAATTTGTTTAAATCGTCAAAAACCACTAAATAATTCCGCTTTATGTATGGAAAACGAACCGGTTCAACTTCGTTAGGCGGGACTTAAATCACATAAAAATCAGGATAAACGGCTTTTAGTGCCTGATAGACACTTCTTGTCTTCCCTGATTTTGGCATACCTATAACCAAAACGTTTTCATTGCTCTTAAGCAAGTTCTTTATCAGCTCGTCACTAGCCCTTCCTTTATATACTTCTGCGTTTGCATGTAACGGCTGTTGAATTGCGAAATCACTTTGTTGCAGTTCCTTCACTTTGCAGTAGTGGAATCGGTCAGAGAACTCCTTTTTTGATTTTATATACGGTAATATCGCAAGGAAAAACATGAAGATTGCAATTATTACCGTTATAATACTGAGGAAGGCTGCTAAGTAGTATATGTCCACTCCGCACAAGAAAGTAATTGTTTGATTTAGCATTTTCTACTACTTATTTTACTTCAACAGAGTAAAACCATTTTTTCTCGTGTTAATATGGGGAACTCTCGTGGTTTTTGCCTATAATCTTCTCAAATATCGCCTTCACTGCAACAACCGCTTTAGAATCATCTGGCAGCTCTATTATTGGCGTCCCTATTAAATCATATGCCCTTATGTTCTCATCTTCGGGCACTGTACCTATAAGCGTAAGCCCACTAGCCTTAACCATATCGAGCAATGCCGTCTTCACCACCTCGTCCTCGGTAACCTTATTCAGCACGAGATAGATATGCTGGAAGTGAATATGCAACTTCTCGGCAAGATTCTTTATGGCTAATGCGGTATCAATACCCCTTTTTGTGGGATCGCTAACCACAAGCATTGTATCTACATCTCTTGTTGTTCTACGGCTTAGATGCTCCAACCCTGCTTCGCAATCTATTACTATCGTAGTGAAGCGACCAGACAGCGTATCAATAAAATGCCTTAGCATGTCATTTATCAGGCAATAACAGCCAATGCCTTCAGAACGTCCCATGGCTAATACTGAGAATTGCGGTGTGTTCACTGTTATCTCGTCTATCTTATATTCTATCAGCATATCTGTGGGCATGTCTTCGGAGAAAAAGACCTGTGATGGCGATGCTATCTCTTCCCTTATGTCCCCTATCGTCTTATTTACTTTCACGCCTAACGTGCTGGGAAGGCAACTAGCAGGGTCAGCATCAATCGCAAGCGCTCTCTCCGCACCATATTCAGCCAGGAATTTCAGTATTAGCGATGCAATTACCGTTTTACCCGTGCCTCCTTTGCCCGCTACTGCAATGATTTTCGCTTTATCACTTTTCATTGTTGTACATAAAGCATACTGTTTCTTTGGTAAATGTTTTTTAAAAAGAAATCATCAATAAATTAAGTTTTAAAAAGAGGAATAAATAGATACAAAAGTAGTAATGAAAAATGGTTCAAGTTGGCGTTCATGTCTCAATTGCAGGGTCAATAGATAAGGCTGTAGACCGAGCAGTAGAGAAGAATTGTGATACGTTTCAGATCTTCTCGAGCAACCCCCGGGGGTGGAAGGTTCGAGAACTTACAGAGATAGAGATAACGCGATTCATTGAGAAGGGTGCCCATTCCGGTATATACCCTCCTGTGGACCATATGCCTTACCTACCAAATCTCGCCGCACCGGTCGATGAAGTGTATAAAAAGTCTGTTTCCGCGCTCATCGTGGAATTGAGACGGTGTGACGCTTTACATATCCCTTACCTCGTCACTCACCTGGGTAGTCATCGCGGATATGGAAAAGCCGAGGGCTTCCGGAGGATCGGAGATGCTGTTAACGAGGCATTCCGCGAAGTAGATAATACAGTGATGCTACTTCTGGAGAATACCGCAGGGACAAAGAATAGTATGGGCGGAACCTTTGAGGATATACGACATATCATGGCACATATAGAACATAAAGAACGGCTAGGAATCTGCTTTGACACCTGCCACGCCTTCGTTGCCGGTTACGAATTACGTACGGAAAAAAGCTTGAACGCGACATTGCTGCATTTCGATGAGGTCATAGGCCTTGAACATCTAAAACTCATTCATTTAAATGATGCCAAGGCAGGTCTGAACTCGCGATTGGACCGACATGAGCATATTGGACTTGGATATATTGGAGAAGATGGTTTTCGTGTTATTATTAACGAGGAGCACATTAAGGATCTGCCGATGATCCTCGAAACACCCGTTGATGATCGAAGAGATGATATAGGAAATATCCGGAAGGTGAGAGAACTTGCAGATGGATATTGAGAAGGTCTTGCAGATACTCAAGGAACAGTATCAAGACCAAATATCGGCGTTGAGAGCTATTTCAAATACAAGAGACCCGTATTTGACCCTTATTTCATGCCTTTTGAGCCTAAGAACCAAGGATGAAGTGACTGCCGGGGCGTCAAAGCGGCTGTTTGCATTGGCAAAAACACCTGCTGATATGTTACAGCACAAAAAAGAAGATATAGAACGAGCGATTTACCCCGTTGGGTTTTACAGACGAAAGGCAGAGCAAATCCTTGGTATTAGTCATACTCTTGTGGCAAGCTATGATTCACAAGTTCCCGCTGAGCTGGAAGAGCTCTTGAAACTTAAGGGTGTTGGCAGAAAAACTGCGAATATCGTTATCACGATGGCGTATAATAAGCCCGGAATCGCAGTTGATACTCACGTACACCGTATATCCAACCGTCTGGGACTCGTAGCGACTAAAGATCCATATCAAACGGAATTTGCATTACAAAAAGCACTCGCAAAGCAGCATTGGAAGGTACTTAATGAGCTTCTTGTCTTGCATGGTCAAACGATATGCACGCCGATAAGTCCAAAGTGTAGCATCTGCCCTATTACTAAGTACTGCGAACAAATTGGCGTAACGCGTTTTAGATAAGGTAATAACCGAGGTGATAAACAGGGTGAGAGTAATACTTCATGTAGACATGGACAGTTTCTTTTCGTCTGTTGAAGAGCGAGAGAAGCCGAAACTGAAAGGGTTACCCGTGATAGTAGGCGGGAAAATTACGCCTGAATGGGAAAAAGAAGACAGTAATATAAGAGGCGTTGTGAGCACATGCTCTTATGAGGCACGGAAGTATGGCGTTCATTCTGCAATGGCACTTTCAAAGGCATATAAGCTTTGCCCTGATGCTAAGTTTCTACCAGTAAATATGCCGCTGTACAAACAGGTGTCCGGCGAAATAATGAACATTCTGAGGAAATACGCCGATAAAATGGAACAAGTAAGCATAGACGAGGCGTTTCTTGATGTCAGTACAAAAGTAGAGGATTGGAACGATGCGCGAGAACATGCGAAGCGGATAAAGAAAGCGATACAGGTGGAAGAAGGATTGACATGTTCTATTGGCATCGGCCCAAATAAAACAATAGCGAAGATAGCATCGGATTTCGTGAAGCCGGATGGCCTAACGGTGGTAGAAGAAGCAAAAGCTTTCTTAGCACCATTAGATGTGAAAAATATCCCAGGCGTGGGTCCAAAGACCGATAAAATATTGCGCATGATGGGTATCGACCAAATAGGTCAGCTTGCAAGCGGTGACGTGCAAAAACTCGTGGCTGCTATTGGTCAGTCAGGCAAAAGACTACATCTGGTTGCAAACGGGATAGACAAAAGCGAAGTGGAAGAAAAATGGGTGAGAAAGTCGTTGAGTCGAGAGCGAACGTTCATTAATGACACGAGAGACGCTTCTGTATTAACTAAGTGTGTGGATGCGTTGGCGGAAGAGGTCTATAATGCGATGACGGACGCCGGATTTGTTTTCAAAACGGTCTCGATAAAGGTTAAGTTTGAAGATTTCGCTATAGCTACGCGTGCTAAGACGCTAAAAACATACCATTGTGATTTGAGCACACTCAAGAGAACAGCAAATGAACTGATGACGGAATTGAAGAATGCAAAACAGAATAAAATGAGATTGATCGGCGTTCGAATCTCAAATTTGGGTGCTGTTGATGATAAGCAAATGCGGTTTGTATAGTTGAAAAAAGTAAATAAAAAATAAAAGAGAGAAAACTATGGAAATCCATAGCTTTGAGATCTAGTATATCCTAGAAGCATAAGTGACTTTCACTCCGTAACTACTTCTCCAAATCCAACTCTCCTCGATACTTTCGATATCCGTATTTTTACATTATCGCCTTTCTTCGTGTTTGGCACAAAGACCACAAAACCTTCTACACGCGCTATTCCATCCCCTTCTCTACCTACATCCTCTATCGATACGTCGTAGCTATCTCCAACGTTTAAGGGGGCATTTATATCCCTTCTTTCTCCACTCATAACTTACAAATCCTCCGTTTTTTTTATTTCCTATTTCGTGATGCCGCAAAAAATCGCTTCCTATAATAGAAAAGTCGCTTCATTGCCACATCACTTAAATATCTATATTCCTTTCTTATATAAAAAGGATACAACCTATTCAACCAAAAATTACTTCATAGTAAAGTAATCTTGCGATTACAAAAGCTACGTCTTTTACCTCGCCGCTCTTGCTACCCGCTCTTTCTCCTCCTTCTTACCTATCGAGTGGCACTTAGCATTACGCGAAGCAGCTATTAGCTCATCTGCAAGACACCGCGCCATACTCCTCTTACTCTTGAATGCACATTTCTGTGCGCCTTGCACGATGAACCGCAGCGCATGCTCTACTCGCCTTTGCGATGACACGTCTACCGCTTTGGGCACTAATATCCCTCCAAATCTCAGTCTGATTGTTTCCTCCATCGGGCCCGCATTCTGGATTGCATCCACGAACACCTGAGTGGGATTCTTTTTCGTATCCTGGTATACCAACTCAAAGGCATTTTTAACAATTTTGTACGTTTTTTGTTTCTGCCCCGTGTTCTTTTCCCTTCGCATTAATTTGTTAATAAGTAGTTCTACCACGCAGACCTTCGACTCGTAAGACTGTTTCGCATGTCTACCACCAGTATGCAAGGCCGACACGGGCTGGAGATGGATATGCTTCTCTATGCCTATGTCCACTACCGCCACGTCTGAAATAGGCCATTCGTCAAATATCTTGTCAAAATGCAGCTCTGTTTGCATTACAATCACCTCAGAATCTTCTCCTTTCTGCCTTTTACCAATTCGCGTAATGAAATATCATTTACCGCTATCACTTTATACCTTACACCTGCGAGGTCACCATAGGATTTGCCTTTACTACCGCCTATCCCCTCTATCAATACCTCATCATGCTCATCTATAAACTTTATTGCACCATCACCGGGGCAAAAAGAAGTCACCTGCTTACCATTTTTTATTAACTGTACACGAACACATTTTCTTATCCCCGAGTTCGGCTGTTTCGCTTCTATTCCCACTTTTTCCAGGACGATAGCCCGGGCCATGTGCGATCCTTCTAAAGGATCTCTCTTTTTAGAAGATTTAAACGCTCTTCGTACATAGTCTGGACTCGCCCACCTGAACTTCTCTCGCCTCTTTTTCACCTTCCGCGCTGCATGTATCCCTCTTCCCATACCTTTTTACTCCACAAAGAATTTAATTCTTATTGATTCTTTCAATTTATATTATTTTATTTTATTACCACGTCATCTATACCCAGATTTCTTTTCACCAGCAATTTTACCTTTTTTATTCGCTCGCCATTTTTCCCTATTGCAATTCCCTTCTGTTTTGTGAGAACCGCCACGTATGCACAGCTTTTGCCGTCATCATCTGTCAGCAGCTCAACACTCTTTATTTCCGCAGGGCGAAACAGATTCTCTATGAATTCCTTTGCATCTGTGGAATGTTCCACAACCTCTATATCCTTCCTTATCATGTCCTTTACCTTAGTTATGTTCGAGCCACCTTTACCAATAGCTAAACCCATATCACCTTTTTTCACCACTAATATTACCTTATTTGCTTCGCTATTCACCACGCAATCTTTGACTCCCGCGCCTGTAATACTCTCGAATATCCCTATATACCTTATCCCCTCAGTGTCCAATTTTACGGTCAGTTAAATCACCTGTCCACATTTATCTCTTCCGTCTTTACATAATGAAAAACGTTAGAGGTCCTGAGTCCTAAAAGTTCTGACTCGCCTGCATCTGTAATACACAAAGAAGCAATAGAATACGGTTTCCCACACGCAAGTCCAAGTTCAAGACTATTAGCAGGATATTTATAATAGATAACTTCTTCTGCCTCTCCACTATCAGCATCTTTAAATTTATCCCTCAGCTCTTCAGGACAGTTAGAAGCATAAATGACAAGTTTTGCTTCTTTCCTCTTGAGTGCTTTTACCGTCTCCTTCGCCCCTATTAACAGTTCACCACCATTTACAACCTTTTGTAATTCCCTATTCACATCTGCGAGCTCAGTCGAGCCTCTTTTTGTTTTCGCCATTTTATTTACTTCCTCGCAATTAATTCTATTGCACCCGTTCCTAATTTTATCGGTTGGCCCACAATCACATTCTCCGTGACACCTTTCAACGCGTCCGTTTCCCCATGCATAGCCGCCTCCAATAGGTTATCCACGGTGACCTCGAAAGCAGCTCTTGAAAGTACCGATGCTTTCTCCCCCGCTATTCCATGCCTTCCTATCTGCTTCACTACGCCATCCATTGTCATTGTATCTGCAATTAAGGTTATATGACGCGGATCCACATCCAAACCTTGTTCATCTAATGTGCTTGCCATCTCCTCTATTATTGCATTACGAGCAGCTTCTATGCCTAATACATCTGATATCTCATTTATGTTATTTGTTGTAGTTCTTCTGGAATCAACACCATCAACCTTAAGCACCTTTTTCAAGGCGGAACCCTCTGTATAAAGTACATACTCATCGCTAGGATCACGCCTCACCAAAGCCCGTTTTATCCCTTCTATTCCCTTCACCAGTGTGTTAGACACCTTAGCCTCAAGCCTCAGCAGATCGTGATATGACTTATCCTTCACATGTATTCTCAGCTTACCGTCTCCTACCACATCCACGAGTAGGTCCGTACCTATGTCATTTATCGTCTGTTCTACTTCCTCGCTCATTATATATCTTCTTTCCAATTCCGTCGCATTTAACACGATCCACACGGACATATCATCAATAGCAGCTTTTACCTCAGCTATATCCCGTATATATGTCTCTTCTATTTCCATCGCTATCTTTTCTGCCTTATTCCGCTCTGAGGCGAATTCACTCACTAGCTTCACCTTCATCGTTGGTGTAGAAAGTTTCTTCCTCGCATCTACTATTTCTATTATCCGTGGCAGGCCGAGAGTGATGTATATGGCACCCACACCAGCATAGTGGAAAGTACGCATCGTCATCTGCGTCCCGGGCTCACCGATGGACTGTGCAGCCACTATCCCTACCGCTTCCCTAGGCTCCACCTGTGCTTCTTCATATTTCTGCTCAACCGCAGCCAAAATTGCATCCAGTTTCTCTTTACTCAGCTTTGTCTTTACCACTCTTAATTTCTGCCGCAATTCATTCTTTATCTTAACTGGTACTTTGATTTTATTCACTTCGCGTCCTATCCGACCCAGGTTTAATTCTTCACTTTCTACCTCTCGACCAAACATCAATATAATATCATCTGCATAAGGTTGTCCTACCTGCATCTCCAACTGCTCTTCGATCTCAGTAGCTAGTTCTACTGAGATAAACTCTTCTTTTATTAGCTCTACTATCTCTCCGTCCACCCCGGATTTCTTCAGTTCTTCCGCCGCCGTCTTTAGCTCCATTGCTATCTACGCCCCTACATCTTCTTCTACTATATCGCTTATTATTTCGTCAATGTCTACCACTTTACCACACTCACTTTTTGAAGGGTCCACGCCGTCATCACCATATTTAAATTGCACTACAGTCCCTCTTGTTTCTCTAACAGTCCCGTCATTCTTCACTTCGAGGTCTTGTAAAGCATTGATAAGTCGTCTCTGGAAATATCCACTCTGAGATGTCCGGACTGCTGTATCAACCAATGCTTCTCTACCTCCAACTGCATGTAGGAAGTATTCGGTTGCTGTCAAGCCATCTTTAAAAGAAGCCCTAACAAAGCCATGAGCCTCTGCACGGCGGTCACCGGATTTAAAGTGGGGTAGCGTTCTACCTTGATAGCCTCTATTTATCCTTTCACCCCTAACCGATTGTTGACCCACACATGCCGCCATTTGTGTTAGATTGAGCATAGAGCCCCTTGCACCCGATTTTGCCATGAGCACAGCCGCGTTTTCTATGCCTAGATACCGCTCTGCTATATCACCGGCATCATCTCTCGCACGGCCAAGTTCCTGCATGATCAATAGTTCCAGAGTCTCTTCCAAACTCCGCCCGGGCAAAGCTTCCAGCTCTTCTGCATCATACGCCCTTATCAACTCTTCGACTTTGTGCTCAGCTGCATACACTGCCTCTTCTCTTATTTGCACCTTCCCTTCCTTTGGTATGTCCTCATCACTTATACCAAAGCTGAAACCTGATTGTTTAATACAATTAATAGCAAGTCGGGCAGCGTCATTTATAAACTTTTTCGATTCGTCTTCACCGTATAGCCGGAAAATCTGCTCAATTATTTTTCCTTTGAACGATCCAATTGCCATTTCATCTATCACACCGCATACTAAATTCCCTTCCTTTATCACAACATATGCCTCTCGTGGGCAGTTTTCTTTCTTGCATTTCTCGCCTCGCTCTATACACTTCTCGCATACCACGCCCCGGAATTGTAGATCCATTTGCTTTGGTAGTATCCTACCAAATAATTGTTTCCCTGTCCAATAAGGGACTTGAATGCTGGAAGAGGACTCAAAAGTTCCCGCCGGCTCACCCAAGTCATGAATATTTATTCTATGCAACATATCCTGCGCTTTTTCCTTCTCAAACCGCTTCTCACCCCACGTGAGTATAAAGAGACCGGTTATGTAATCATGGATACCGCCTATGATAGGTCTGCCAAATCTGGGTGACATTATGTTTCGCTTCACAGCCATAAGAATCTTTGCCTCCGCTCTCGCTTCCTCTGTTTGTAGCACATGCATGTTCATCTCGTCACCATCATAATCTGCATTGTAGGGTGGGCAAACAGTAGGATTCAACCTGAAAGTCCTACCGGGCATTACCCGCACATAATGCGCCATTATGCTCAATCTGTGCAGCGATGGCTGTCTGTTGAATAACACGATGTCACCATCCTGGAGATGTCGTTCTACCTTCCATCCGACACCCAACTCCTCTGCTAAAAGCTCGTGATTTGTTTCTGTTACTTTTACCTTTTTATCATCCGATCTTCTCACATAATTTGCACCCGGATGTTCACTCCCCCTTTTCAAAGTCTCTCGTATCGCCTCAAGGTTTCTTTCTGTTACGTTAACATTAATTGTTAATTCCTTCGCTATGTCTTTAGGCACGCCAACTTCGTCTATTTCAATCTCGGGATCGGGAGATATAACCGTTCGAGCGGAGAAATTTACCCTTTTCCCCGATAGAGAGCCTCTAAATCTACCTTCCTTACCTTTTAATCGCTGTGTCATCGTCTTAAGGGGCCTACCACTCCGGTGCCTCGCTGGAGGGATACTAGGGATTTCGTTATTGAAATAGGTACTTATGTGATACTGAAGAAGTTCCCATAGGTCCTCTATTATCAACTGCGGTGCGCCCGCATCCCGATTTTCCATGAATCTTTGATTTATCCTTATTATATCTACCAATTTATGGGTAAGGTCATCTTCGCTGCGCTGTCCGCTTTCTAACGTAATTGAAGGTCTAGCAGTTACAGGTGGGACTGGCAACACAGTGATGATCATCCATTCAGGGCGTGCATTTTTGGGATCCATACCAAAAAGAGGGATATCCTCGTCAGGTATTTTCTCAAGTCGCTCTCTCACATCGGTAGGCATCAATCTGCGTTCTTTATCCTCTTTGTCTATTTCTATATAGCCGGTGGGTTTGTCATATTTTATGCGCTTCTGGATTTCATCACAAAAGGGGCATACATCATTTTTCGCCGCTTCCTTAAATACCAACTTCACTACATCGCCCACATCGGCTTGCCTCTCTTTCTGTTGCTCTATACCGTCTAAAAACTTCGCCCTAGCTTCTTCTCCCAGCAGAACCTTGCCACAGCGCCTGCATGTTGCCGCGAGCATCCGGTATATCATTTTAGCATATCCGACGTGAATAATAGGAGCTGCAAGCTCGATATGCCCAAAATGCCCTGGACATTCACCCATTCGACCACCACAAGTCTTACATCTTAACCCAGGATCAATGACCCCTATCCGCTGGTTAACCAGACCCAGCTCTATCGGGAAACCATCTTCACCGTATGTATCCGGAGTTATAATCTTCGATGCACTCATCTTCCTTATCTCTTTTGGTGATAGTAGCCCAAATTTTATCCCTTTTATCCGTTTTAGCCTCATTTCAGACCGCCTCCTCTAATTCCAATCTTGGTGCTATACCCAGTGCTTTCATCTCATCCAGAAGCAGTTTAAATGCATAACTCATCTCCACCGGATATATGTCCGTATCGGCACCACAATTCGGGCAATATGAAGATCCTGTTTTCATATCTCGGCAGGCAATCATGCCACAATTTCCACAGACCAGCTCAACAACTCGATCTGATTCATTCAACAACCGATCCTTCAGCGCTATTGCTGCCCCATACCCAATAAGAACATCTCTTTCCATCTCACCGAAACGGAGTCCCCCTTCTCTTGCTTTACCTTCCGTCGGTTGTCGTGTCAATATTTGCACTGGACCTCTCGCACGTGCATGCATCTTTGCCGATACCAGATGATATAACTTCTGATAATATACCACACCTACAAAGACATCAGCATCTATTTTAGTGCCTTTTAGTCCATCCCACATCGTTTCTCTACCCGTATCTGAGAACCCAGCACGTACAAGTGCATTCCTTAAGTCCACTTCCTTCTCGCCGGAAAAAGCAGAGCCATCTATACATCGCCCCTCTAAAGCGCCCACCTTTCCGCCTATCATCTCTAGCACATGTCCTACGGTCATCCTTGATGGTATGGCATGAGGATTTATAATCATATCAGGAATGATTCCCCCTTCAGTAAAAGGCATGTCTTCAGGATGTGCAATCAACCCGATAACGCCCTTCTGGCCATGTCGTGATGCGAATTTATCACCAACCTCTGGAACCTTCTGATCCCGAACAGCAACTTTAACCAGACGTCTATTGCTACTTGATTCCATGAGCACCACAGAATCCACCCTGCCACGTTCGTTGGCACGAGTGCAAATAGAAGTGTCCCTCCTTTCTAAAGGACTTAAAAGCTCCGTAGTCTCTTCCAAGAACCTTGGTGGACTTGTCTTTCCGATTAACACATCATTTGGCAACACTTCCACTTCTGAATTTATTATGCCCGCATCGTCAAGTTGTTGATACGCTTCATGACTTCTAACCCCTACAATCTCTACATCGGGTATCTCAAATATATCTTCTTCACCACCAGGATACCGCCGCTCCTCACCTTCATACGTTCTGAAGAAATGACTCCTACCCAACCCACGATCTATGGCAGCTTGATTCAAAATCAACGCATCTTCCATATTATACCCTTCGTAACTTAAAACCGCAACGACGAAGTTCTGCCCTGCAGGCCTCCGGCCATGCTGAATAAGGGCTGCAGTTCTTGTTGTTACTAGCGGTTTTTGCGGGGAATGCAAAAGATGCGTTCTGGTGTCGGCACGGGTTTTATAATTCGCAGTCGAAAGCCCCAAAGATTGCTTCAGCATGGCACAACCCATTGTATTACGTGGTGATGAATTGTGGTCGGGATAAGGAATCAACCCGGCAACAATGCCTAAGATCAATGAAGGATCCATTTCTAAATGCGTATATTCATTCCCTCCTTCTTTTGTCAAATCGGATTCATTTAATGCTATAAGCGCATTCTCTTCCTCCTCGGCATCTAAATATTCTATCACACCCACACTCACTAAGTCATCAAAGTTCATCTCACCTTTTCTCAGTTTCTCGATCTGTGATTCTGTAACCAGAGGTGTTCTATTCTCGACCACCATAACGGGTCTTCTTGCTCTCCCCCTATCAGAATTTATTATTATGTCACTCTGGTCCTTGTAATAGGCAATGTTTACCTGCGTTGATATTTCATCGCTTCTCCTCTTCTTCCTCACCGCATCCACAAATATCTCTGGCTCCGTAGAGAAGCCAATGAAATCACCATTCAGGAACACACGAGTCCTACTTTCAGCACTTACTTCCAAAGAGCGAGCAGGTGGAATAGCACCAAGTTCATATAAAATGTCTTTAAAGCTCTTCTCGTCTTCGCCCACGGATATTTCAACCATCTGCGAAAAATTCTTTACCAAGCCGCAATTAGGACCTTCCGGTGTCTCGCTAGGGCAAATTTTCCCCCATTGCGTGGGATGTAAGTCACGAGCTTCAAAATGAGGTTGAGATCGCGATAACGGCGAAATTATCCTTCTAAGATGGCTTAAGGTGGCTATATAATTGCTCCGTTCCAATAACTGGGAAACTCCCGCTCTGCCACCTACCCAGTTCCCGGTTGCTAGTGCATGCACTATCCGTTCCGTGAGCACATCGGAACGAATAGCAGTAGCGATCTTTAGTTCTCGACTTCGCATATTTGCACGCTCCAATTGATATCGCATATCACGAGTGAGTTTTGTAAATGATACACGGAAAAGGTCTTCCACTAAATCACCTGCGAGTTTCAATCTTTTATTTGCGTAATGGTCTTTGTCACCCTCGCCTCTCTTACCAAGATAAAGCTCATAACATGATTCTGCCATTCTCCCAATGAAATAGGCCTTTGCTATCTTGGTATCAAGATGTGGAAGGAAATAACGATCCAAGATGTAATTAACTCTCCTTTCTCGATACTCCCTTGCTTGCGTTGGTGCGATTTTACGGCCCAATTTCTCTATTGCTTCTTCCTGCGTATCCACATCGCACTCTTCTATGTTCTCTAGGACGTATTTTACTATTTGTGGGTCATCAGAGACGGCTTTTATTATCTCCTCATCACTTCCTAGCCCTAACGCACGTATAAGCGTCATAAACTGTATTTTACGCCCCACAGCAGGGAAAGAAACCTCAAGTATTCCCTTTTTACTTATTTCCACCCTTATTGGAACTCTAAAACCTTGGTTAAGCGAGAAAACTTTAGAAACAACGCCTTTACTCCCATATTTCTCTTCGAAATTCACAAATATCCTGTTTGGTGCGAGATCTTCCAGCGTAATTATTACATGCTCTGAACCATTTATGATGAAATATCCACCAGGATCAAGAGGATCTTCTCCTGCGTTGTTTTTCAACCAGTCTTCATATTCCTGCTCAGAAAGATCTTCGCCTAGTTTTTCCTGGATAACATCTTTTGATATGTTGCACCTATTTGATTTAAGCATGATTGGAAGCTCGCCGATAGCTACCTCCTCCTCATCCCGCATTATTTCTATCTCGCCACTTTCATATTTCTTCACGAGCTGCATATCCAAAATAATAGGCGCGGAATAGTTCAGATTTCTTAATCTTGCTTGGGAAGGGAAAACATCCTCATAAGAACCATCTGCCTCCCTCGCCTTAGGTATGCCCACAGTTATCTTACCAAACTTTACACCCAGTTTATACTTCCCCTTTTCTTCATCTTCGCCGCTAATAGATGTTTCAGTATACGGGAGCTCCTCAATTATCCTTTGTATACCCTCATCGAGGAAGTAATTGAACGAATCGAGCTGATGCTGTACTATTTTTTCCCTTTTTAAATATGCTTTTGAAAAGACACTTCGATCTAACATTCCATTCACCCTTTCACTCTATAATCAGTCGAAAAGATAAAGCTTTTCCCGCTGTTCTACTTTGTCTTGTTATCTCCACGACATCTCCAACTTTTGCACCTAGTCCATTTATAGCGGGATCGGATACTTTTATCTTAGGCAGTTGTACCCGCTTTATTTTGTACTTATCTAAAAGTTCTTTCACTTCGCTCTCGTCCATTAATATGTGTTCCGGCACTAACTCATGTCCAAGTATAGATAACGTCTCCTTCTTCATTTCTACTAACGAGCTCGACGGGATTTGAACCCGTGACCGACGGGTTAAAAGCCCGCTGCTCTACCTTTCTGAGCTACGAGCCCTTCTGCTCCAGGTATGAGAAACTTTTTTAACATCACAAGAGCAGCCTCAGCCGCCTTGCGTTTGTTCCCTCCTCTATCTCCGTGGAAGATATGCCTCTCATGATATAAGTAACCCTTTGTTGCCAATGCTATATAAACTAATCCAACAGGCGTGTCCGGCGTTCCCCCTGTGGGTCCTGCAATGCCTGTGGTAGCAATACCAATGTCGCCATTCAGTAGCGCCCTTATACCTTCCGCCATTGCCCGCGCACATTCTGCACTTACCGCACCCTTCTGCGCCAATAGCGCATCATCCACAAGCAAAATTTGCGCCTTTACTTCGTTCGCATAAGCGATCACGCCACCTTTATAATAGTCCGAGCTGCCAGAGATGTTTGTTATCCTATGGGCGATCAGTCCACCGGTGCAAGATTCTGCAGTAGCTAAACTGAGTCCCCTTTTTCGTAACATATTCCCTATCTCTTCTTCTATCATTTACCGACTATCCCTTATTCTTCTATGCCATACCTTACCTTCACAGCTACACCATGCTCAAAGATTTTCATCTCATCACAGGATAACATAGCCTTTCCCGTTGCAAGTAGTCTGTCTTTTTCATCTACCACTATAAGTTCATCATAAGCCCTTAGCTCGGAATCTGCATCTATTACATGTTTGCAAAATGCCGTTCCGCCTTTTTTTATGAACTCGCTGCTCTCTTCATTCATAACAACCCTCAGTCCCGGATATTTTATGAATCGATGCAGTCTTTTTGCACCTTCTATGCTCAGCGTCAGCAGCCCGTCAGAACTCCTAAGTGTGGATATTCTTTCCCCATTATCTAGTATCTGAGATATTCTCCTTGTCCTTGAGAGGGTAAATACTACGCTGTCCGGGAACAAGATGTTGCCGGTACCCCATCCAAACTGAAAATCGGCAATGATTCTTGCCCTTCTATGCAGGTTGTTCATGTTCTCTTCCGCCGTATCATTCCATTATAGTTATCAAATTCAAACAAGATTTAGAACAAAAGACAGTTACATAATTAATCGTTGTAGATGGTAAAGAAGAGGGGTAGAAGGATAGGGGACATCGCATTGCAGCGGATAGTACGGCTCTTTGAGCTGGCAGAAGCGGATGCGAGAAAGGATGGACGAAACAGAAGTGATAGGTATGTGCAGCTTGCCCGTTTGATTGGGATGCGTTATCGAGTACGAATGCCATCACAGTTGAAGATGCGGATTTGTAAAGGCTGTTATACGTATTTAATCCCAGGTAAGAATGCACGCGTTCGTCTCAGGGGCGAGTATATTACAACAACGTGTTTGAAATGTGGGCAGCAAATGCGGCGCCCGTATAAAGCGCCTCGAGCTCGTTAGTAGAAATGAAGAAGGAGACGTTATCTA
>QBUN01000232.1 GCA_013180565.1 Candidatus Methanophaga sp. GoMg3.2
GAGATAGCGATACCACCGCCTGCTTCGTTTTGCATGAACAACTTCGCGGTTCCGTCACTGGTTTCAGATACGTCACCTGCACCTGCTGCTCTATCTATGTATGCCGTCAATCGCACGGGACCGGAGTCAGAAAAGGTGGCTATTTCTGCTGTAGCCATATCTACACTAAAATCACCATTATCGTCAATTGCGAGGTCGTTTAGCAATGGGTAGACATAACCATCCACTGAAAGGTCTACTGTACTGCCAATGTTTGCAGTTCCTCGTATCGTGAAGTTCTCTCCGATTGTCACGGTAGGTGGCACATCGAACGTGACAAGTTTCTCTGATACCGTTATGTCTACTGTGTCATCGTCGTCCTTGCGGTCTCCTGCTGTAACGGTTACTCTTATCGTGTAGGTTCCGGAATCGTTAAATTGGACTGCATATTTCCTTACGCCATCTGCATCAATCACGTCATTGAACCAATTCGTTGCATCCTGTGGTGTGTCATACCTACCCGCTTTGAATATTACATGTTGACTTAAAGCGTCAACCTCTATTTCATCGTCTGGTACACCCGTTACAGTAAGTCTTACTGTCTGAAGCTCGATACAACTAGTCGTTTCAGCCTCAATTGCAATTTCTACCCTTATTATTTTTAAAGCTCTTGTAGCGCTCTCTGCTTCCATGCCACATGCACATTCCGGTCTGGTCTTAACCTGAAAGGTGTAATCGCCTATCTTCCATCCATCGGTTCTCAGACCGTCATCACCATAATTCTTTAAATAGGCGACTGAGATACGTGTAAAACACTGATCATTCATCCCGTCATAGTTTATTTTGCCATCTGGACCGATAACAACGAGATCAACTACGTCCTCATCGAACAGGTTTATTCCTGCGGTATCTACACTAAGCTTTGTTCCCACGGCGATAGACGACACCTTTGTTGTACCCCCTCTGAGCTCTAATGGCATATTCACGCCTTCGACAGAAAGCTGTGCCTCATAATCTTTTGTTGCTGAGTCGTAGTTCACATAATAAGCTCCTGAGGTTGGCAAATTTACGTTGTAAATGCGGTTATCAACATCTGCTACATACGTGTTCTCTACATCGCCACTTACTACTCTACACACTAGCACTGGCTGTGCGCTAAACCCTTCAAATTCCAAATTCTGTCCGATCAGCACTTTTTGTGCTGCCTGTTGTTTTACGATATGGTTGAAGTTATCGCCTCTACTCTCAGCACTCACTATCGGCACAGTCGCAGCAAAGACGGAAGCCAAGATAATCGCAGCTATTACAGCTATTGCTTTAATATTCATCATCTTCGCGTCCTTCTCTTTCCCACCTTTTATTCTTCTTTTTTGTTCCATTTTGATCATGTCATTCTACGTCTCCATAATGTTTGTATAAGCCATCATTGATCGAATTATGGCGGTGCCTCTGCGATGATATTCACACTCGTAGCTGTGGTATAGCCATAGCCATAGCCATCATTTGCATTTACCGTATAGGTGCCCGGCTGTGCACCGGTCGTATCGAATGTAGCACTGAACGTATTATCCGTAGCAATTGCTGCTTGTGGAACTATCTCCTGGTATTGTCTCTTTACCGTTATCCAGATGATAGAGCCATCTTTTCTACTTGTTTCACCACTTACCTTTAGGGGATTGCCGACAACTACATCAGCTATTGGATTCAGGATCAATGTCTCTTTTGCTATATCGCCGACTTTTAATGTTAGTATTTGCATGAGGTCATCGCTACCTGGACTTTGCGTTAGATCCTCTAATATCGCTACAACATCATCCTGTGACTTTGTGGCTATGGCAGGTCCGGCTAGATCGGTTATGCCATACTTCTTCTCGAATGCTACATCTAAGTCATACTCACCAGTCATGCCCCAATATCCGTCCCTTCCTGAACTGAGCACGATAATATAATATACGCCAGAATCCGCATCTTCCTGCACCGTCATCTTCTTTGAGTATGTATAATCTGTCGTTGATACACTTGCTTTCCTATGTGATAGACCCTTCATATCTTTATCTAATAGTGACTTGCTCACGCCTCCTCTGGGAGGAACGCACAATATCACCACTTCGGTTGATCCCGGAGCAGAACCATAAACTATGAAATCACCTTCTTGATCTACCAAATCTGTTGACAGACTTGCAGTCAACCAGGGTAGTACCATGAATACTTTCGTGGCGCCATCCGGACTTCTTGATGGACGATCTTCACCGGGTCTCTTATTGCAATCTATGTATGCCTTCAACTCGGCAATATCGAATATCCTCATACCTATATCGGTTGTTCTTACCTCTTTGCTGAATTCTCCATCTTCTATCACGAGGTTACACATTTGCAAATACAAATTATCATCTACAAAAACACTAATATACGTGCCTGAATTAGCAGTACCCCGTATCGTTATTTTATCGCCAATTATTGCGATAGGAGGCACATCAAACACCACGCTTTTCTCGGAAACTGTTATCTCCACGGTCTCATAATCGCCGATACGTGGATTCGATATTCCATCTATTATTGCTGGACCTGTAACGTCTACCCTTATTATATAGATTCCAGTATCGTTAAATTCAACTGCATACGTCCTATTGCCGTCTTTATCAATCGTGTCTTTGAACCAAGGTGCTTTTGCAGTAACATTTATCTCTGTTGGAGTGTCATCTACACCTCTTTTGAATATTACATTTTCACCCTCAACCTTTATTTCATCGCCTGCTACACCCGTTACCGTGAGTTTTACTGTCTGAAGCTCAACAGTACTGGTCGTCTCAGCCTCAATTCTAATTGCTCCCCCATCATCTTTTTCGATGATATTGTATTCTCCGCCCACGCTGTACGCTTCAACGCTACCAGCCATCAACGCAAAGACCGAAGCTAACATAATCACAGCCATTAAAATACCTATTATCGCTTTGCCTTTCCTCTTTGTTCCCCTTTTTTCTTTTTTCACGTCCTAAATTATTCTATTGCGCTCATCGCATATAAATTTTTCCCTGATGCGTTTTGGGACACCTTTTCTGTATCTTTATCTTTCCTCTTTCTATTTCAAATTCCCGTAAGTAAATAGAAAAAACGCATATGTATGAATTATGGAAGAGGTCCAAACTGTGTTGAGGGAAGAAATCGAGGGTTTTTAGTGGAGGGATGAGAGATGGAGGATATGGTATTGAGAGATTTGGAGATATTGGCTAAGGAACGAAAAGAAGATGTATCTACATACGATTATAGCAAAAGCTGTGAAGATGGGTATTAAAAAAGAAAAAAATATTCCCGCGTATTCCGCGCGGGAATCATAATCTTCTAGTTAGTCCCAGTTGCATTCAAGATGCAGGCGTTTCTGCAACGATATTCACACTTGTAGCCACGGTATATCCATACTCATCATATGCTCTTGCAGTATATGTACCCGGCAGAAGACCCATAGTATCAAACGACACGTTGAACGCATTATCCATAGCGATTGTGATTACCACAGCGATCATTTGATCTTCGCTATTTACCGTTAGCCAGATCTTAGAGCCGTCTTTTCCGCTCGTTTCGCCACTCACATTTAGTGGATTACCGACAACTACATCTGCGATCGGATTCAGGATTAGCGCATCTGTCGCTCCGACTTTTAATGGTAGCATTCGCATGATGTCATCGCTACCCACACTTTGCGTCAGATCACCGAATTTCGCTACAACTTCGTTCTGTGACTTTGTAGCTATGGAAGGTCCAGATAGATCTGTTATGCCATACTTTTTATCAAATGCCACCTCTATGTCTTGCTCACCAGTCATGCCCCAATATCCGTCCATTCCGGAACTGAGTACGATAACATAATAGACACCAGAGTCTGCATATTCCTGCACCGTCATCTTCTTTATGTAGTTTGCATCAGTCGTTGATACAGTTGCTTTCCTGGGCGATAGCCCCGTCATACCTTTATCTAATAGTGACTTCCCACCGCCTCCTATTGGAGGAACGCTGACTATCACCACTTCTGTCGATCCCGGAGCAGAACCGGAAACTATAAAATTGTCCTCCGGGTCAACTGAATCAGGTGCTAAACTCGCTGTTAACCAGGGTTCCACCATGAATATTCCCGTGGTGCCATCATCACTTCCTATTGGTTGTGGGTCACCGCACATCATATCACAATCTATGTACGCCTTCAATTCAACGATACCTGGTACAGACAAACCGACCTCTGTTGTGCTTACCTCCTGGCGGAATTCGCCGTCTGCTATCACAAGGTTCTGCAATTTGCGATACAGCACGTCATCTACATAAACACTGACATAGGTGCCTGTATCAACAGTGCCCTTTATCGTTATCCTATCGCCGATTACCACAACAGAAGGGAGATCGAACGAGACACTCTTCGCTGTGACTGTTATGTTTAGGCTCTCTGCATCCAAACGAGTGGCAGTTGGGTGTCCTGTTCCGTAGTCTGTCGCAGTGATTTTGTAGGTGCCAAGATCTGAGAAATGAACTGCGAATTTTAGTATGCCTGTGGCATCCATCGTATTCCAAACACCGTTTATGTTCTTTGCAGCCCTATGTCTGTCGCAATCACCGACATCGGCCGGGATCGAAATCGTATCGGCTGGCGCTATATTGATGATGTTACTGCTCGTTCCTGTAAAGTCATATCTGTTGTATTCAAAGACCGTATGCGCGGAGTCTGACATCGTCACACTCACATTGTGATTGGGTACTGCACATATAGCCATTATTACTGTTTCGTTCTTACCGACGTTGGTCTCTGATGCTGAGATAGCGATACCACCGCCTGCTTCGTTTTGCATGAACAACTTCGCGGTTCCGT
>QBUN01000231.1 GCA_013180565.1 Candidatus Methanophaga sp. GoMg3.2
GATGCACCTCAAGACGGTATTCTTCTACTGAATAAACTGAAAGAGGATAATAATCCTGAATACGAAAATGCGTTGAAACTGCTACAATATACCGGTGATTCTTGTAGTGCCGGCGACCGCGTTGCGAACGTTGACCCGACCGGTAATGTGTATCCATGTCAGTTCGCGCAGTTAGAACAATTTAAAATCGGTAATATACGAGAAAGGAAATTCAGTGAGCTCTGGAACGATCCTGAAAATCCCGTCCTTGCTGCATTCCGCGAAAAGACGAAGCTCTTGAAAGGCAAGTGTGGCTCGTGCCAATACAAGGAGTTATGCGGTGGTGGATGCAGGATAAGGGCATATGCGCAAGATGGCGATATATGGGCTGAAGACCCGTTATGCCCGCTCGAGCTAGATAGCTAAGGTGGGGTGTATTTGTATAGCGGAATAAAAAAACCACGAGATTCCACAAGATTAACACAAGAAAACGGGGTTAGTATGAGTGAGATAGACTATCCGATATAAATCGCCAACAAAAATCACTTATAATATATGTGTCATATAATAATATCCAATTGGAGGTATCCGAAATGGAAAAGTTACATCTGTCCATAATTATTGAGCTGGATGAAGATAAGTATTATATAGTAAGTTGCCCCGTGTTTAGAGGTTGTCATTCTTACGGTGAAACGATAGATGAAGCTCTGGAGAATATAAGGGAAGTCATAGAGATATGCCTTGAGGAGACAAAGGTCGAAGAGCTTAATAAGTTCGTAGGATTTAGAGAACTGGAAGTAGCTCCTAATGTCTAAACTTCCGGTAATCAAAGACAGAGAACTTGTAAAGTTTTTGGAATTCATGGGCTTCGGGGTTACCAGGACGAAAGGTTCTCATGTAAGGCTGAGGTCAGAAGATGGAAAGGTAACCACTGTTCCTGTGCATGGAAACAGGGATATACCCAAAGGGCTCCTGCGTAAAATAATCCGGGAAGACTTGGAGCTAAGCTTAGAAGAATTTTTAGTATTGTAGAGGCTGTCCAACAATTACCAAACAACCAACAGATAATATTTCCTGCATAGATATAAAAAGCAGTTCTTCTTTTCAACACCCCTTCACTTTATAGCCAGAGCTAACACGAATTGCAAAAGCATATCCTATAAATTTAAGGTTTTTGAATCCAAACGAAATAAAACCGAAAAGCTTTTATTGTAGCACGTACAACTATTCTTAGCTTATAAAAGCGAGGTGATGACAAGAAATGGCGATAAGGGATGATAAAATGGGGCAGTCGTGGCTATTGCCCCCGGATATTAGTGAACTCATACCGGTAGACCATATCTGCTACCTGGTTATTGCAATCGTGAATGGCATAGATGTTAGTGAAATAGAGGAGAAGTACAGGTTCAAACCCGGCAATTCGGCGTATCCACGGCGGATGCTGCTCCGACTGCTGGTACAGGCGGCAATCGATGGCGTGTGGTCCTCCAGAAAGATTGACAAGTTGGCATATGAGAACGTGGTCTACATGTACCTAGCGGGGAACGAGAAGCCCGACTTCAGGACGCTATGTAAATTCCGATCGGAGAACAAGGAGCTGATCGATGCTGCCTTCGAGAAAACCGTCACCTTTGCTAAAGCACTGGGAATACTAACGTTGGGGCACCTCTCAACAGATGGTACCAAGATGAAAGCCAACGCGTCAAATGACTACACGCTGAGCAAGGCGGAGATAGAGGCGATAAGGGAGATAATCGAGCACGGGATTGCGATAGACAAAGAAGAGGATAAGCTCTACGGAGATAAAAGGGGCGACGAGCTGCCGCCCGAACTCAATACGCAGCAGAAGATTCGTGAGAAGCTAAAAGAGATTGAGCAAGCCTCTGGCAGGAAATTGAAGAGTGCCGCAAAGAGAATTATCGAGCAGCATGCGCTTGGTGATGAGCTGCAGAAGGAGCAGATTATTGAAAAGCTTGATAAGGCTAAAGAGGAGCTAAATACGAGTGGACAGAGCGCAGTAAGTATAACTGACCCTGAAGCAAGGTTTATGAAGAACAAGAAGGAGCGAATCGAATTGTCATACAACCCGCAAATCACCGTAGATCACGATTCGGGGATAATCGTCGCCAATGACGTTACGCAGGATTGCACTGACCACGCGCAGTTAGAGCCGCAGGTGAATAGTACGCTGGAAAATGTGGGGGAACTGCCGGAAGGTGCGAAAATGAGCTTTGATAACGGATATTTCAGTGGTGCTAACCTGCGATACCTGGAGACGAACGGGTTAGACGGTTATATTCCAGACCGCAAGCAGGCAGGGGAGATGAAGGGAAATAAGCCGAAGCTGAGCCCATTCTCGAAGGATTCGTTCTATTATGATGAAGAAACAGACCAGTTTCTATGCCCTAGTGGGGGTATACTCAGCAGAAAGGGCGAGTATGAGTATAACGGTAAGCAGGTGTACGCCTATTATGGTGCGAACTGCAGTGAATGCCCGTTCAGATCGGAGTGCGCTGGAGAAGGCAAGATAAGGACAATCACCAGTGACGGCTACGAGGGTGAACGCTGGAGGATGACAGCTAAGATGCGGTCGGAGGCGGGTAAGGAGACGTACAAAAAGCGTAAGGAGACTGTTGAATGGCCATTTGGTAACATAAAGCAAAATCTGAAGTTCCGGGAGTTCCTGACACGTGGAATAGAGAAGGTTAGGGTAGAGCATAACCTTGTATGCACGGCACATAATCTGAAGGTAATCTGGGGTAAATTGGAGAGGAATGTGCCGGTCATCTGTACGATTCGGACGTTAGTAGCTAATTCGGTATCTAAAGTAGGGAACTTTTTACGTGTTCACGCAACAATTAACTTTAAGTGTCCGTGTTGATAATTAATTGGGGGACAGCCTCTGTAGTCGGTAAAACGCCGGGTTCATTATAGAGGATTCCATGAATCTCTTTGCCGATTTTTTTTATTTCCGAGTATAAGTCCTTGAGTTGGTTTATTTTTCCTATTGTACTTCCAGTTTGCCACTTATGGCTTTCGAGAAACCAATAATCATCACGATTCAGTCTCCTTAGTTTCTCTCTTATGACCATGCGCACGTGGTGTATCATATTAGCATCGACTCCCAGATCCGCTGCTTTATCTGCCATCTCCGCCTCTATATCACTTCTCAGTTGACCAGTCGGATTTTGTAGGTCGTCCCGCCTCACACGGAGATCCTTTAGTCTTTCCCTTTCCTCATCAAATAGTTCAGACTCATCCCGAGGTGCTGATCTTTCAACCACAAACAAATCATCAATGTCAATAGTTACACCCGCCGCCTTAAAAAAGTTCTCAATTGCATCCAAAAGGCCCATTTTTACTTTTCCCCCTTCTTATTGAAGTCCCGACCTATCCACCCCAGAATAAATTCTGGGGCATCCAACGCGCTATCCAAATGGGGGTTTCTTGAGGTAGAACAGCTCGGAATACGATGCACAGTTCTGAAACCCCCAATGACATAGACCAAAGGATTTTTTTTTTCGTTCTTCATCACCCATCCTCCCGTTAGGAGCCAGAAAAATCCTGGAACAAAAGTCACATACCCCGTACTTAAGGTACAAGGCCTGTACTTAAGCACGACCGCCGATGACTTAAACTACACTATTAATACAGGTACGTCACAGGCTTATATAATCTTTTCGATTTTTTATGCATAGGATGAAGCAAGGCACTCAATTTCATGCTTATGGGTATCCGTCATGAAAGTTTCTTTATACCGAACAAATCCTGCACTCGCCTGTGTATTCCGAATCAGCACATACGTATTCTTCAAGCATGAGTTTTGGAACTTCCAGCGATAGAATTCCGTCTTTACAACCATATCTGTAAACGGTAACACCTTTGCATTTAAGTTTATAAGCCCATAAAAACACCCTTTTGACATCTCCCCAAGTAGCATCGCTCGGCAGATTCACTGTTTTCGAGACTGCATTGTCCGTGTATCTCTGAAATGCCGCTTGCATTCGTACATGCCATTCCGGCGAGATGTCCAGCGCTGTAACAAACACCCTTTTAATATCCCCTGGAATGCCATCAATATTCTGTATCGAGCCACGTTTTGCAATCTCTGCAATCAATTCTTTACTGTAAAAACCCCTTTGCTTCGCTATTTCCTCAAACAGCTTGTTTATCTCCCGCATTCCACCCATAACCTTCCGAACAAAAGCAACAGCGAATAAAGGCTCAATGCCACTGGAACAATTTCCTATTATGCCTATTGTCCCCGCTGGTGCAATGGTGGTTACCGTGGCATTTCGCATTGCATCGTATGTAGACCAAACACTGAGCTCGAAGTTAGGAAAAGACCCTTTTTCAAGCCCGAGTTCTGTTGAACACAGCCGAGCTTCATTTGTAATGAATTGCATTAGCTTTTCCGCCACCGAAAGCGCATCCATTGAATCATACGCTATTTTCAGTTTGATTAACAGTTCTGCAAACCCCATTATACCAAGCCCTATCTTCCTGTTCGCTTTCGTCATCTTCTCTATTTCCGGTAGCGGATACTTGTTCACATCTATGACGTCATCTAAAAACCTGACAGAACTCCAAACCACTTCTTTAAGCCTTTCCCAGTTGATTTCGCCATTTTCAACGAATTTTGAAACGTTTATCGAGCCCAAATTGCAAGAATCATAAGGTAAGAGAGGCTGCTCGCCGCATGGATTTGTCGCCTCTATCCTTCCAACCGCGGAAATGGGATTATGTCTGTTGATTTCGTCCAGGAAAATAATGCCGGGGTCCCCAATCTTCCATGCGTAGGTTACAATTTCGTTAAAA
>QBUN01000230.1 GCA_013180565.1 Candidatus Methanophaga sp. GoMg3.2
GAGAAAAAGAGGATAATAATTCAAGTCCAAAAACAGGGATTAAAGGAGTAGAGAAGGTGTGTGGAATATTCAATGTCTACACGAACCCTCTGACAAATCCTCAGAGAAATCCAAATGTTGATACTAAACGTACAGAGCCGTTGACCGTAATGGAAATAGATGCAATTAAAGAAATAAACCCGCAATACCCAGAGCTTGGCTCATGGGATTTATCTTTACTTCTCTCGAATGAATTTGATGTTCACGTTTCTACAATGAGCATTTTGCGTGTTCTCGACCCTGAGCAGTGTAAATCTTCTAAAATTGCTGAAAAAGTGAATTTTTATGAAAAACCCAGGCCACACGTCCTGTATCACGCGGACACCATGGAGGTTACGCTTGGAAACGGGTCGCTGATATATCAAATCTCTGTTGAAGACGACTATTCAAGAGGCTACATGGCTCTTTGCGTATTCCCGACGAAACATTCTTATTTCGTGATTCTTACCCTTCTTCGAGCTTTTAGGTTACACAGCAAGCCTGAATTATTCCATCACAACAATGGTGGCGAGTACAATAATGGCGTTGTTTCCAGGTTGCTTCGGATGCTTGAAGTCGTGGATGTTCCGACAGAGGTAGAGAATCCAAAAGGAAACGGGAAAAAGGGAAGAGCCCATAGCCAGGACCGGAAATATTTCTATGACAAATATCATCTTCACGATATATAGGGTGTAGAATGGGCGATTCCAGAATATATCCGATTCCGAAACGAGTCGAAGGGGCAGTGAGCACGGTATGGTAAAACCGCCTCATCAGTCTTGAAAGACGCAGAAGCAAAACCATTGACCGATGAAGAGCGGGAGAAGGTAATTCGGGAACTTTATTTTGAAAATGTTGAAAGAAAAGTAAAACAAAACGGCAAAGTCAAATTTGAAGGGGGATGGTATCACGGGGGTAGAAAAATGCCCGGTGAAACCGTGAATGTCAAGATTACA
This sequence comes from Candidatus Methanophaga sp. GoMg3.2, assembly GCA_013180565.1. The sequence goes on from QBUN01000230.1 coordinate 975, forward strand.
CTGAGAGGGGTCGAAGTTTGGCATAAAGGTGCCTTCATTAAACGATGAAAATATTGGGCATATGTTTTAGGTATTGCTGTCGATTATATGATAAAAAGTACTTCTTATAGTACAATATTAAGTTAAGAGGGGGTATATAAAGTTACTATTTTCGGCACACCCTAATTTTCTAGTGATAGAAGCAAGAACACCTTCCCCCTTCCAGAAGCCTTTTGGATGATGTATGTATCCCCATAGTGAATCAAATAACTCCCCCCTAATTCAACCTATCGTCTCACCATGTTGGACGGTCCTTATGCCATAATCAAATGAAGATATGACGAGTGCTTTAAATAACCTAAACTTTAAGTTAATATCATAGGAACAAGGTAGGAGATATTTATTAGCGATTTGAGACAAACGAGGCGATAAGGAAGGAGTTTGAGAGATTAGTAAAAGGCATGAAGAGGCAGAGAATCCCGTGGGACGAATACTGGATGGAAATAGTAAACGATGTGGCAACGCGTTCAACATGCTTGAGGCGGCAAATAGGTGCCTTAGTGGTTAAAAATAACGTTATAGTATCAACAGGATATAACGGTGCACCAAAAGGATTTTCACACTGTCTCGATGTCGGCTGCCGACGCGATAAATTGAATATCGCATCGGGAGAAAGACACGAAGAGTGTGTAGGCGTGCACGCCGAGCAAAATGCACTATTACAAGCGGGTAGAGATGCAGGAGGTGCTACGCTATACGTAAACGCATACCCATGTAAGATATGCGCCAAGCTAATAATAAATGCGGGAATAATAAAAGTAGTAATAACAGGTGATTATAGCGATAAGGAAGGTCTGGAATATTTGAAGATTGCGGGTATAGAAATAACATTTCTCGATTAGGAAAGGAACAGTAGGCATATGGACTATTCCGATAGAGTTGAGCTGGACTACGAAACGTATACAGAGTTAGAGAGCATAATAGAAGAGATGGACGATTTTGTAGATATTATTGTCGTTGAAGGCATTCGCGATAAAAGAGCATTAGAAGAGATGGGCTTTACGAAGGAGATTGTGACGTGCGCCAGAAGGTCTCATACCGAATTCGTAGATTATCTCTCGCTTCGGTATAAGAGCGTTACTATACTAACCGACTATGACAGAACAGGGAAGAGTATCAATAAAAAATTGACATCACGGCTGGAGCGTGTGGGTGTAAAGGTAGAGAACCGGTATAGGGAAAGAATAGGCAGGGTATTAGGATTACGGGGGATGAAGTGCATAGAATCTCTGAACTCACTCATGAAGCGGATTTTTTTTGTTTAGCTCTAATTCTTTTAACATGCGTCTTAGCGCATTCACACTAAATTGACCAGGTGCTACTCCCTCACCCTCTATGAACCCGTAAGTCAATACCGACCCGTATAATGGTGCAATCACACGCAGATGCCGGCCTATAGCGCCCATCCCAATAGAGACCAACAACTTTCCTTCGGTTGCGAGCTCATGCGTCAGGTTGAGCAGAAGTAAGGCATCGCTTAATGTCTTCGGCGTCACTGCGATCTTAGCTATACTTCCGCCTTCTTCATACATGCCCGCAATGATATTTAATATGTCAGAACGGCTAGGCATACCATAGAAATCGTGGAAAGAGAAAATTACAGGTATCTGTAGACTTTTCGCCTTCTCTACTATTACTCTTTTACTCGCTTCGGGCGAATAGAATTCAATGTCTACTGCGTTTACCATACCCGTTTCGAGAATCTCGTTCAGCATCCCAATCCGCTGGGCTTCCGTGCCCGCAAAAGAGCCACCCTCCTCTTTTCGCCTGTTCGTTACTATCACCGGCTGTTTTAGCTGTGCTACGAATTCTTTCACCTTTGCTATGCTCTTATCTTCCTCTTCCAAGAGGTCCAGTCTCAATTCGATTATGTCAGCGCCACTTTCATCTGCATCACGAACGGACAACCGTCTCATTACACCTACTATAACAGGCCCGGATAATACTACGTCACCTATTTTTTCCACTTTCTCAACTCCGAAAATTGTATCCTCTAAATAAATTTAAGGCAAAGATATTAATATGTAATTTTATACTGTTTAATAAACCCGAAAATGCCGGGGTGTGGTAGAGGCTATCCCTTGGGACTGTGGATCCCAAGACCTGGGTTCGACTCCCAGCCCCGGCCTTTAAAAGCTCAATATCTGGTCTTCTGTCTGATCTTGTGGTCACTCACGAAAGGTCAGGCACCTCGGAACTGGATAGCTCTCATGAGGTCGGTCCTGGAGGTAATACCCGCTATCTGTTCAGCATCCATGACGATCAAGCGACCTACGTTACGGCTGGCCATCAATTTAAGAGCGTCAAGGGCATCTGCATCAGATCCGATTGAGATTAGCTCTCGATTCATGATGTCTTTGACTCTGGTGATATCTCGCTCCGGAGCAGGTATCTGTCGAACGTCTGCGAAGGTTACTACCCCAAGCACCGGAGAACTCAGACTCTCTTGTACCGGGTAGCCCATGTGTTTGGCCCTAAACATCAGATCCACCAACTGATTAACCGTCCAGTCCGGAGGCACGTGGACTACATTCGGGACACTGGTCATGACGTTCCTGACTTTAATGCCCTCCAGGCTGACGGAAACAATCGTTGCCTTCTCCTCCTCAGAAGCAACAAAGTAGAGGTATACGGCTATGAGCATTAACCACATCCCCCCCCGGGCAAATAATAGCAACCCGAAAATCCCCATGGCAAAGGCAAAACTCTTGCCCACTGCTACTGCTCTTCTGGTTGCATCTAGATACGGCATACGCATAGCGAAAAAAGCGCGTAATATCCGACCGCCATCCATGGGAAATGCCGGTATCAAATTGAAGAGTCCTAATATTATGTTGTAAAATGCGATTATACCCACCACTATCAGTGCAGCATTCGTGATCGTCTCTCCCGCTGGACTTACCGGACCGAAGAGGTAGTAAATAGCATAGGTGAGGATACCGATACCCAGGCTGAAAGCGGGTCCAGCAGCCGCCATTTTCGCCTCCATTCTTGGGTCCTTAGGAATCTCCTCCATCTGTGCCACGCCACCGAGTGCAAATAGGGTTATGCTCAGTATTTTTGTGCCATAGCTTTTCGCCACCAGGGAGTGACTGAGTTCGTGAAAGAGCACGGTCGAGAAGAAAAGTACAGAAGCTATAGTGCTAAACAAGTATTTGAGCCATGTCGGGATATCCATGCCTCCAAAACCGATAAAAATGCCGAATATCTCGAATTCCGAAACTGCAAATATCCAGATGAAAAGTAACAGTATTATCAGAAATGACACATGCAGTTTTATCGGTATCCCTTGAATACTGCCTAGTTTATAAGACCACTTCATTTTCTTTTCTATTTCATTAGTTCTTGTTGCATATAAAAATAAAAAACCACGAGATTACACAAGATCCCAAATATTATCAAAATCCCAAAGAAAGGTTTGTTTTGAGTTTAGATATTGGAATTTGTTTATGATTTAGAGTTTAGTGCTTAGAATATATACCTCCTGATATTGCGCAATTACGTATCGCTATGGCTCCGAGCTTGGACAGTCCAAATCAGATGGCGGTGTTGAAACTCCTGGCTCTGGGAATGGACAGGGCAGCCAATCAGGAGTGGGAGTAGGTGCAATTGGAATCACACCCCGCCCCACCTTTATTTTCTCCGTGAGATTAAACACACCGATATAATCTTCAGATATTCTTGTTCCACTTGTTCTCGCACCAATATGAATAGAGCCATTGAACGCAGTTTCAAACGCCATTGACGACTTAGTCGCAGTTGTATCATCCTTCATCGTGGCG
>QBUN01000229.1 GCA_013180565.1 Candidatus Methanophaga sp. GoMg3.2
ATAAGGAAGAGCTGGAAAAGGTGTTAACCGACCTGGTAAGGAGTTATGCAACGGAATACAAGATGAATTTGATACTTATATCAGAAACAACTAAGACAGAGGTCCTCGATTATTTGGTTGATGGAATAATAGAGATGAGTCGCGTATCCTTACATGAGCGGAGGGGACGGGAAATATTGCTAAAGAAGCTAAGAGGTGTCAGAATAGACCAGCACAAATATGGGTTCTCCTTAGATGGCGGTAGATTTAAGTATTTCGGGCCTTTCCCAATGCGGAGGATAGATAAGCCGAGAAGAGTAGAGATTGTGCCTAATACGCCTACAAACATATCTACGGGTTGCGTGGAGATAGATACGATTCTGACAGGCGGATTAAGCAAGGGCAGCACCACGATAGTAGAATATGGGGATGATTTATCCATCTTGGGATACACTTCCATCCTCGCTCAGATGATTATAAACAGTCTACAGCAAGGGATTCACTGCGTGATCATTCCTAATAGTGGCTGGGATGAGCGGCGGTTAAGAAGGGGGATATTGCCCTTTGTGAAAGAAGAGGATTATATGAAGTATCTCACAGTCTTTGAGATAAGAGAGGAGAGGGAAGATGTGAGAGAGAACGTGAAAGTGTTGAAAGGGGAATCAATGGAGGTAGATTTTCCTATATTCACTGATTTCATTTCCAAGTTAGAACCCCCGGTCATGGCTATTATCGGAACGGATTTGTTAGAGTATCAATATCAGTTGAAAATGACGGGACATCTTGATAGAATGGCGGAGTTATTCTCTTATTGGGTGATGGAATTAAGAGAAGCCGAAAATGTAGCTGTATTTGGAATGCCAGCCGGGGGTGTCTTGGGCACCGAGCTGCGCCATATGGTATCTAATCGGTTTGACCTGTCTGTGCTTGATAGAGCTGTTGTCCTTTATTGCGATCGCCCGGATACCAAATTACATTGCGTGGAGAATATCATCACCGAAGACACGCTTAAATTGAAGCTCACCGCTTTTGTGTGACACATTTTCTTTTACAAGTAGAGTAGGAGGAGGTCTTACGACCTCCGTCCCCTCATCGAACCGTACGTACGGATTTCCCGTATACGGCTCTCCTTTGGCGTTGCCCCATTGCAGGGAGTGAGATTACCACTCAGGGTTCAAGAGCGTAGATAACGATTTCAAGCCCAGATCTTTCAGAAAATCGTTCCTTATACGAGTGTTACTGAGATAACTCTTCTTCTTCTCTTTAAATGCTCTCAATCTCATTCTTGTCCAACTGTCAAGTCCCTTGTAGAGCCAATTGACGTTTGCTATCTTGAAATAGTTGCCCCAACCGACAGTAATCGGATTGAGCTTCACAATCACCATTTCGAGATTAATCGGCAGATTTCTACGTGTAACACGCCTGACAGCATCCTTGTATTTCTTGACCGCCTCTTTTCGTGGCACTTTGTGCCCTATGTAAATAGTGAATCCAAGAAAGCCAACGCCCTCGGATAAGTTCTTTATCTTTGTCTTCTCCGGATGTAACGTAAGCTCTAACTCATCTAAGATCTCCTTTACATGTGTAATTGCCTCTTTCGCCTCTTCTTCGTCCTCGCAAAGCACTAAGAAATCATCAGCATATCGAACTACCTCATAGCCAAGTTCTGCCATCCTTTCATCGAAGTAATGCAGATATATATTAGCTAGAAGAGGTGATATGACTCCGCCCTGCGGCGTGCCGATGACATTCTCTCTCAATCCCAGTCCCTGTTCCATTATATCTGCCTTGAGAAAAGCTCTTATCAATCTCAAGACCCGACCGTCACTTATTCGTTCTGCAACTGCATCCATGAGTTTCTCATGATTCACCGTATCAAAGAAGGCTTTTATGTCTGCGTCCAGTACCCATTCGTGTCCTTCGTCTCTGACAGCTTCTATCTGCTCTATCGCTTGTTTAGCACTCCTTTCAGCTCGGTATCCAAAGCTTGAGTCCAAGAACTCAGCTTCAAATATCGGTTCAATGACATTCTTCAAGGCTTGCTGTACCACTCTATCTCTGATTATTGGAATACCCAACGGTCGTTGTTTACCGTCTGACTTCGGTATGTATATCCTATTCACTGGCATAGGCTCGTATCTGTCCCATCTCAGTAGTCGCTGAATCTCATTGAGATTCTGCTCCAGATTGCACTCAAATTCGTCAATAGTAACTTTGTCTATTCCAGCAGCTCCTTTGTTCTTCTTCACTTTCTTCCATGCTTCATTAAGATTCTTCCAATTCCAGACCTTGTCAATCAAGGAATGAACTTTCCTTTTACGCTCTTTTCTCACCAACATCCAACAGATTGCTTCAATACCCAGTCCATTTCGGCAATCGGCGTAGCGTCTTTCTCCTGAGCTTACCTTCGCCGATTTCCTACTTGATTTGCGCATCTATCTCACCTGTCCTTCAGTTTCGCCAAAGCAGGATCCTTTCGCATAGTCAGCGTTTTATCCTCCAGGCTGTTACCAGCCATTCACAGGCACCAACATCATCGCTACTATGAATCCGTCCGACTTCTCGCACCGCATCATTCCGGCTTTCCCATCAGGTTATACCTTCCTTACCTCTTTCGAGGACGATACGAGACCTCCCTCGGTCGCCTAACCACCCTTTCGTCTTCATCCCGACCCTAATCAGACATGCTAACCCCCTATGGCAAACCCGTTTCGGGCCGCATTTACGTACGGTATACCAACCCATAGAGGCGTTGAACTTCCCCAAAGTGCAGGAGGGTCGTCGCTTAGCATATCCCACCACTGGTTCGCTTGTGCTTCGGGCTAAAGACAGCCTCAGGCTCTTCAGATTCCCTCTCGCGAGGGACACCCTGCCACTGTTGACCTCTGCACCGATACGGGTAAACAGCACAGAAGGGATTTTAACCCTCTGAGCGATTAAGCTACGAGGCACGCTACACTTTCTTTCTAAAGAAAGAACCTGTGCTAAGAAAGGGTATAGTTCTTTTGGTAAAGCTTTTCTTCCTAAGAAAAGGTTTGTGCTAAAAGAAAACAATATTTCTTTGGCAACGCTTTCTTTTTTATTGTATATAACGTATAGCTTCCTTCTATTTAAGACACTGATTTATTTTAGTTTAACCGTGTTGATTCTTATCATCTGTGTTAATCTGCGTTAATCTGTGTCCATAATTTATTTTCTGTTTTCTTGTTTAGGATTTCCGTTACGGGCGGGTCTTCGCTCCCGCAGATGCAGATAGCAATGAATATTCATCATACGCCCTTTTTAGGAACTTTGACAGCACTATTGCGGCACAATAGAAAATCACTACTGCGAAAAATCTCACATCTCGGAAAATATAATCCAGAGGCACAAAGGCTTCCACCACCTCTTCTGATAATCTATACCATCTCATCGTATAGTAAACAAGAACGTAAATATTTATGGCTGTTACACCAACGATAATTCCACGATAGACTTTAGCCAAATCCAACCAGTCTCTCTGTCTAACAGATATGATAACTAAAAGAGTGAATAAGAGCCAACCCAAGACAAAAATGGCGATACCTGAGCAGACACTTTCTCCTTTGGTTATATTGTAGTCAAAACTTATGGCGGTTCGCCATAAAAACGTTAGGCCTACTACCACTAATAATGTCCGTTCATCTGTTAGCACAGTGCTTAATAATTCCCGCACATTCATTTCTCTCAGCTTTTTTGCCGTTGGGTATAAATATGGCGATATGAGATGCAGAAACGCCTTCTCTTTTGACTCAGATATATAATCCTCGTGCATCTTATTTACATACTTCAGCGACCATAACATTGCACAATAAAACACTATTAAGGCAATGTATCTAACATCCCGGAAAATGAAATCCAATGGCAAATAAGCTTCTACGTGCAGTAACTTAAACCATCTCATCACATAGTAAATAAGAACGTAAACGTTTATAGAAACCATACTAATGGCGATACCTTCATAAATCCAGTTTGAAATGGGCCAACCCTTCTGTACCTTAAACATGTGACACGTGTAAGCGAAGATAACCCAGCCCAATATGATGATGGCGATACCTGAGCACAGACTTTCCCAGAGGGCTATATTCTCATCGAGACTTATGAAAATTCGCCATAGGATGGCTACAATTAATATCGCTATTAATGTTCGCCCATCCAATACGACTTTTTCAAAAAAACCTTTCATGCCCATCTTTTCTTGAAGACTCCACTACTATTATCCTTCTATCAAAGGTATATAAATAGATTTCGGTTTTTTCAGGTTTTATGTTTTAGGTTTTAGGGCTACTAATACCAGACAACTAAGACCGTGGATATTTGCGCTTGCGGTAAAGGATAGGCTGGGAAGTGAGGGGAGGCAGGGGGAAAGCAGGAGAAAGACGGGGTAAAGACGTGGTGAAAGACATGCCACTGGCGGCATGTAGAAGGAAAAAAACGATAACTTTATATATCCCAGTGTACACATGTCTTTGTATAATGGATGGTTACGATGAAGGTGCTCCTTAAAGTTAAAGTCACCTTGTTGTTAAGGGTGTTAAGGGGAAGGGAGGCTAACTAAAAGTTTATGCTTAGTGTCGAACATTTGCCTGTACTGGTAGTAGTAATATCCATGCTTTCGTCACTCACTATTTTGATTGCCGGCTGGCGGAACAAGAAATCCTGCTGTTTCATCGCCTTTGCAACCATTTTAATTCAATTTATCATGTCTCTTTTTATCCTGCATCATGTCACTACGGATGGCCCCATAATATACTG
>QBUN01000228.1:0-3433 GCA_013180565.1 Candidatus Methanophaga sp. GoMg3.2
GAGTTTGTGAGTTTGGGGATAAGAATTTATACTGCAAGCTATTGGGTAAATATCTAAGAAATATAAATTGAGAAAAAACAAGAACTTATAGCACAGAAGATTAATTAAATGATGTGAAAAAATGGGCGAAGTGGTTGTGGATATAGATGAGAGGATATGGAAGAGTTTTGAGGGGGAGATATTAAAGAAGTATGGTACGACCAGAAGGCTGAACAAGGAGATAGAACTTCTTATAACGTCTTATTTGGCTAAGGATGCTGTGATAGAGTGTTTAGAACATCTTTTGGAAACTTATGGCGTTATTTCATTTGAAGATGTAAAAAAAGAGAGACCTGAATCAAAAAGTTCTGCAGGCAAAGTTCTTAGAGAAATGAGGGATAATCGTGTTGGTCTATCTTGATAGCAGTGCAATAGTTAAGCGGTATATAAAGGAAGCAGGGACAGAGATAATGGATTTAGTGTTTGAAGATGCGGAAACGGGTCGTATAAAACTATTCTTTTCTATCTGGAACGTAGGAGAGGTTTTGGGTATATTTGATAGGTATAAACGAAGGAAATTGATGAGCGAGGGTGAGTTAAAAGGGGCAGTAGGTAAATACACAAATGAATTTACGGAACTTGCCACGCTTCGATATTTGGATGTAGTGCCTCTGTATACAAACATTATATTGGATGCAATAAAATTAATCTTGGAATATCATGTGTATGAAGCGGATGCTATTCAAATGGTTTCAAGTAAAGATAGCAATTGTGTGCTATTTCTGACTGCGGACAGGAAACTGGTAAAAGTTGCCAGAAGCATTGGAATAAATGCGTTTGACGTGGAGAAGGAGGGAGAAGAAATCAAAGATTTTATAGAATCACGCAATTAAATCTATGGGGCCAAAATGAGGTTGGATTTTTAGGTTGCTAAAATCTACCACCGTGTCTCATTCTACTTTATGTTATAAAACACCTTTCTTTCAAAAAGTTTTAAATGCTTTAGAGGCTGTCACGATGATTATTGCTGCTAGCACTAATGACACCGTATTGCATCCACTATTAGTGAATCCCCCTCAAGTAACCTCAAACGTTCCGTTCACGGTGTTTGGTATTATTCCTCCCAGATCAAGGTTCTGTACAAAACCCCCTCCAACGTTAGAGGGCTCGTTGTGCAGGCATCGCCTATCACCTCAAAACGATGTCCATACTTCCAACTTCTGTGGCGCCCTCAACCATGTTCCGATTTGTCTCTACAGTATTTAGTGCAATCTTTAGTCAACGCCTTCCTTTTCATCTAATAACCGCCTTTGCACATCCCACCAGTTCGTCAAAAGTAGCTGTCACAGCCTCTTTAGGACTGTCGAACACCACCACATTGACCTCGATATAATATCTTTCACTGTATAAAAAAACGCCGTCCACAATCACATGATATACAGAAGGAACAGGCTCAGGGTTTTCCAGGTCTTCTATAGAATATAGCATCTCTAGTTCGTGAACAACACTAAGTTCTTCACCTGCTCTACCCTTTTTTACATACCTTTTTGTATCTCTCCGGCAGATTTCTGATAACCTGCTATAGTTTTCCGAAAATGATCTTTTTGCATCACGCGTAGTTATATATATCCTGCCCTTATCCACAAATTCGTTTTCTAAACTATCCTGCATCTTGCTCATATCCTCAATCTCTTCGTGTCTGCACAGATCATCCCCAAAAAAAGGTTTGTCTTCTAAAACATCATGACTACTGCCGAGATACGTACATCTTACAGAAAAATTCTTGCCATCTATCCCAGAACTACATTCAGCATCAAGTTTGAGTCCAGACCCACACCCCACACAAGGTGGGCAGTCTGGAAAGACTTCTTCTTCTTCACATTTTTCAACACATTTACCCTCCTTACACTTAAGCCCTTCATCACATCTCTCATCCTTGCAACAATACTGCCCTTCTTCTCTTCCACAAATATAGCATACATTGTCGTCTCTACAAACACGGTCTGGTTCACCTCTGCAAGGGCCGATTTTCTTACAGCATTTATTTCCGACGAAGCCACATGCCTTTTTATCCCTATTATAAGTCTGATCATTAACTTTATACTCCCCCTCTCCAACGGCACAGTATTCATTATTTAAAACTGCTTGACCCCTTAATACCTTGTGTTGCCAGCTATCAGGAATTATAACATCCTCGGTCCAGCTTTCTGGGTTATCGGGATCTTTTTCACATCCCAATCCCCAAACAACATACTGGTGATCTTTTCGGGCCGATCTGAAAATACGAATATCTTCTTCGCCTGCTTCTTTCAGAAGATAGTAAACCAGGGCAGCGTTTTCTCCACATTGACCACACCGGTTGTTCCATGCCCATTCCGCCGCTGTGGCATACTGAGCGGTGGCACCACCTTCATCCCGCCATTTTAAGAATGCCCGTTCTTGCTCTGTCCAAAGACTGGAGTCAGTAGGAAGTGGCCCTAAAATACTGGCAGGAACACTTAAAAACCATTTCCAGTCTGCGGCTTCATAAAACTCATTATGATTTTGTATCTGATTATCTGCTATTGTAGCAACTCTTTTGGCTATCTCCCATCTTGTGCTTCCATCGTTGATCATCGTTTCGATTTCATTGACTGCTTCGTCTAGCGTTTTTGGTTGTTGTTGTTCTCGTGTCCGTGAGGAGTTTTCAATTCCATATGATTCATAAGCTAAGCAGGGGAATATCAATAGAAATATGATGCCTGCAACCAGTATTGGTCTTATTTTATCCATTTTCTTTCACCTCCTTTGCCCACTCCAGTATTGCATCTGCTAATGGCCCGTTGCAATAATCTTTGATATTATCCTTTAGAGGACTCTTTCCCGATATTGCACTAATGGGAATTAAACAGGTCATGTCTTTTCCTTCAAACCCAGATCCAGTATTATCTTTAACAATTTTCTCATATATTTCGCAGTTACCATCTATTTCTCCTTTAACTTTAAAGAAAATTTCCATATCATTCACACCAATAACAATGGTTTCTTCCATAGGTCGACATTTTTCTATAGGTGATTCTTTTTCAAAATTACTCCCCTCAAATCCTGCGACTCTGCCTTCCAAAGTGACTGCCATACAGGCCTGGGCGATCAATGCGGGCACGCCGTATGACGGACTTCGATAGGCAAGCAGTTGATTGACATCCACCAGTTCCAGGCGCAAGTTCGAAAGGGTGCGTGTCGGGTCCAGGCTCACCGATGCAGCGTAGGTATGGGCAATGTACTCCTGATCAGAGTCGCCGGTGGTGGGAGTACTGGTAATAACGGGCGGCATCGAATGCGGTGGTTGCGCACCAAAGGCCGCAGCCTGGGTAGGATTCTCCCATGCCCATTCCGCTGTGTTCACACCCATTATCAGGTCAAGAGTAGTAGGTGGTCCCCCCTCAGCATATTCGCATACTAGAGTTGCCACCTT
>QBUN01000228.1:3443-4728 GCA_013180565.1 Candidatus Methanophaga sp. GoMg3.2
ACGTCATTTTGCATGTCAAAAGACCATGCATTCTGTGTGGCCAGGTAGATGGTTTCCACGTAATCCAAGCCTAGCTCTTCCAGGTTCACTGTAACCTCTTGCGGTAATTCGGATCCGGCAGCATCTAGTGGTGATTCGGGCGAGTCTACATACATGACGCCGACCAAAGCGTAATCTACCCCGTTGACGTTGATTGGGGGTACAGTCGTTCGGTTACCGGTGCTGTCTATGGGAACCTGAATGGTTGCTAATGTAGGGGCGCATTCATTCATATCCTCCTGAATTTCCGATTGATTTAAAGCACGATCATAGATGCCTTCTGGTGGAGTAGGCGTTGGTGTGAGGGATGAATCTTTTTGGGTTGATAATTCTTCGGAGATGGAAAGGGTAGGTTCAGAAGTTGCGTATTTGCGGACTTTGACGTTATCAAACCAATATTCCGGGTCGTGACCAATAATAAGAATGCCATGATTATTGTAACTCAGGTTTAGCGTTCCTGTAGATGTCCATTTATGTGTGCCATCCACATAAAACACCACTGTTCCTTCCGGTAAGATAGCGATAGCATATTTATGCCAATTTGTATCATACCAGTCCTCATTATAACCTCCAACATCTCTTACATAAAAACCTCTTTTAGTAGTTTCTCCTGCTCTCAAGTACACCTGAACGCTACGAAGTACACCTCCTTCTATCCAATTCCAGTAATCATCAGTTGTAGGTAAGGCAAAAATGCCACATCTCAAATCGGATTCTGTTTTTATATCTGCTTCTAACCACAGTCCATTAGAATAATCGAATTTCTGCTTACTGAGAGCTCCAGAACTATGCCGTCCATCCCCGTTACCTTTTATTGATGGTGCCGGATTACCTACGCTATAATCCACTTTCCCTAGTGGATCGCCCAAAAAATACCACTTATCGCCATTTGGTATTTCATCATAGAAAACGAATGTTGCATCTCCACTTGATTTAGAGGCAGCGCTTGGATTACCATAGTACATCTTAATCTTTGCTTCCCCATTCGCAGGAATGTTCGAAACGTTTACCCAAATCTTTGCAGTCTTCGCGCCAGCATCATAATCCTCAATCCAATAGCCGAGTTCTTTTTCATCTTCTACAAATCTCAAGTCAGAGCCATCAGACATCGCTTTATCTGGAAAATTTGATGGATTTAATTCCACCAAGACTTGATAGTTGGTCAAAGTCGTCCCAGAGTTTTCCTTTATTGTAACCTCTCTGTAATACATCCACTGGGTATCAGGAGTGGCTGTAACTTCAGTTG
>QBUN01000227.1 GCA_013180565.1 Candidatus Methanophaga sp. GoMg3.2
CGCATCCACTCTGAATACAAAATCAAGCCCTGTAAATATCGTAAATAGTTGGCATTCGATTACATTCCCCGCTACAATAATCGGCGCCATAGAAAAGACGATCAAAAACTGCAATATGCTGGCGAAGATCGTGCAGCCCTCTCTTATGTTCGGCCGCTTACGGAAGAGCATTATAAGAAAGACGCAGATGAAAGGGCATGAAATTGCTAATAACGGACTTATTGATTCTATTACCACCACCTCAACCACCTCCTAGAATTATTTGTGATGCCCTCGTGGCTACTCTAATGAGTGGTATGGGCAATAATAAACCACCAATTAAACAAGCGAGCGCAAAAGCAACAACTGAGAATACCATTGAAAAAGGTGCCTCGTGGGTCCTAGCAGCCCCTTTTTCTACCATTAAAACCTTTACCACTTTGAGATAATACGTAGCTGCGTATATAACATTAAATAAAATTATGACAAAAGTCATAACCATCACCACACCACCAATAGATTGAATTGCCATCGCCACAGCCATTAATATCAGGAATTTACTCCAAAAGCCAATTAAAGGTGGCATGCCCAATAAAGAGAGCAAGCCTACTGACATAGAGTAACTTGTATAGGGCATATCCTTTGCAATGCCACCCATTTTCGCAAGGTCCCTGGTGTGGATAGTAGCATGAATGTTGCCAGAACCCAGGAACACCAGCGCTTTGCCTATGCCATGACTCAATATATGAAGTAAAGCACCAGCCATAGCTAAAGATGCCGCTTCCGGAATAGCCCCTGCGGGTTCGATAGATAGGATATAAGCGGCAATTCCTGCTCCTGTGGTTATAATACCTATATTGACTATGCTTGAGTATGCAAACAGTCTTTTTATGTCCATCTGGAAGTATGCAAAGAGGTTTGCCACGGTCATTGATAGAAGCCCCAGGATAAGCAAGATAAGCCCGTAATTATAGTAGAAGGGGAAGAGCGTGAACAAGACCCTAATTAAGGCGTAAAAGCCGACCATTATCATTATTCCACTCAGCATAGCTGAGATCGGACTGGGTGCAGCAGGATGTGCATCAGGCAACCAGGTGTGAAGCGGATAGATAGCCATTTTTATGCCCAGTCCCACGGTGATGAAGATAAAAGCTGCTTGGACTGTTTTACTACTATATAACGGAGGCAATAAAAGCGAGAGGTCATGTATGTTCAGCGAACCGGTCACCGAATATAAAAAGCCTATGCCGATCAAAAAGAAGCAAGCACCGATAGAGCCCATAACGAGATAGGTAAAACCAGCCCGCAATGATGTTCCTCCCTTCGATCCTACTAATGCATACGCAGATAAGGACAGTATCTCGATGAAGACATACATATTAAATATGTCACCGGTGACGGCGATGCCGCATAAACCAGTAATAAAGAGTTGATAAAGAGTAAAGAAAGAGACTTTTCTGCCAGGTAGTTCGTGCTCTACACTGCTCTTTGAATGTATTGCACAAAGCAAGCCTAAAAATAGGATAATAACCAATATATAAGCATTCAACGCGTCCACGACATATTCTATGCCCCAGGGCGGACTCCATCCGCCGAGCCAGTAATATATTGTTCCGTTCGTAAGGACATAGTTCAGGACAAAAATAGCCATTACTAGTTGAATGATGATAGTTACAATGGAAATGAATGGGCACGCATTCTTGTTCCGCCACCCGACGATCAGAATAGTGAATGCGGAGAGCATAGATATTACAACGATAAGCACTGGTAAATGTTCAACCGGACTCAACATCCGTCCCTACATCCCCCTCTTTCATTAGCCATCCGTTCAACGATGCCTTCAATTATGAAGAAGACGAAATGTAGCATATAAAACCAATACTTTTTTAATAAATAGCAAAAAGTGGGACCCGTTTTTACATCATATCATATCATTTTTCGGCCGATAATATAATGAGCCTCTGGAAGCAGACCTATACCATCTCCATTAATAAATCAATTTACTATTTTTACCCCTTTTTCAGATAAATTTTGTTATAGTTATTTAACACCGTTTTGTACTCCGTTTGATGAAAGATTAGATGCATGGGAACGAGAGAACCATCCTCAAAATAAAGGCAGTTCAAATGAAAATCCGTTATATCGGCTTGCAATTGACGAATTTTACGAGGTTTATGGCTATTATCCAAAAACAATCTCTGTTGACCGAGGGATGGACAGTGCAGCGAACAATGAATACTCCATTAGAAAGGGCATCTATACATACATATATACATACAGGCAAGGGATTTTGGCAATCGTGAGTTGGTCAAAACGGAAAAGGGGAAGTGTTTCCGACCTGAGTATATATCAGTAAACGAACCCTCTTTTCTGTAAAGAATAGCGGATAGAAGGAGCGAATGCGAAGAAATTGCAGGAATAACGGCAAATTAGAACGATTTTGTTGGCGGTTCCAGAGGCTCTGATTGAACTTTTTCTTTTTCCCTCATCCCATCCGCGTTAATTCATCGGCAATCAATTCCGCCTGTTTAAGCACAGTTTCTGTTGCAAGTGCTTGCATATCCGGTGGATAACCATATTGTCTTAAAGTCCGTTTTACAATTACTTTTAATTTTGCCCTGACGCTTTCTTTTATCGTCCAGTCTATAGATGCGTTTTGTTTCACCTTCTCAAATAAAACAACAGCCAATTCTCGTAGTTTCTCTTTTTGCATCAATTCTCTTGCACTTTCATTATCGGCAATTGCCGTATAAAAAGCGTATTCAAATTCTGACAACTCCATTTCCTGTGACTCTTTGTCCATCCTCTTTATCTCTTTACTGAGTTCAATCAGTTCTTCAATAACTTCTACCGCTGTAATAACCTTGTTGTGATATTTCTTGATGGAATTTTCCAGCATTGCCATTAACGATCTGCTTTGAACCAGGTTCTTTTTCACCCGTGCTTTTATTTCATCGTTAAGCAACTTTTTAAGAACTTCCAGAGCGATGTTTTTATGTTCCATGTTTTGTACTTCAAAGAGAAATTCTTCTGATAGAATGGAAATATCCGGTTTCTTAATACCTGCGGCATCGAAAACGTCAATCACCGGTTCCGCTACGAGGGCTTGATCTATAACTTGCCTGATTGCGGTTTCTATTTCATCGTTGGTTTTGCCTGTTCCAGTGCTGTCAAACTTTACCAGTCTGGCTTTTGTCGCCTGATAGAACGAGACTTCGTCCTTTATAGCCATTGCCTGCTCATGCGGAATGGCTATAGAGAACGCCCTCGATAATGCGGTCACTTCATCAATATACCGTTTCTTACCGTTTTCAAGGCCAAGGATATGCTCCTCTGCAGCGAGTATTATTGATAGCTTTGTTGATGTATCCGCAGTAAAATATTGTTCATATGAAAATCCATGAAACATCTGTGATACAATTTCACGTTTCTCGTGCATCCGTTGAACCGCCTGTTCCTGAAGAACTGCGGGATCGCCTTTTCCTCCGCTGTCAGAATAGAAAGATAAAGCTTCTTTCAGATCGGACGCAATTCCAAGGTAATCAACAATTAATCCACCGGGCTTATCTTTATAGACCCTGTTCACCCGTGCAATAGCCTGCATAAGCGTATGACCTTTCATGGGTTTATCTATATACATCGTATGCAGACATGGAACATCGAAACCAGTAAGCCACATATCCCGCACAAGTACTAATTTTAATTCGTCTTCGGTGTCCTTCATTCTTTCTGCCAGGGCCCGTCTCTGTTCTTTAGTGGTATGGTGTTTTGAGATCTTTGGCCCGTCAGAAGATGCCGAGGTCATTACTACTTTGATGACACCCTTTTTAAGGTCGGCGTTGTGCCATTGTGGTCGTATTTTGATAATTTCGTCATACAGGTCGGCGGCTATCCGTCTTGACATGGCCACGATCATTCCCTTGCCCTCAAACACTTCCTGGCGCTGCTCAAAATGGTTTACAATGTCCTGCGCAACCTGTTTTATCCGGTCTTCGCTGCCAATCAAAGCTTCCAATTGTGTCCATTTCGCCTTGGCTTTTTGTGTCTCGGCAAGGTCTTCTTTTTCCAATTCCTCGTCCAATTCAGCTACCAGTTTTTTACCTGCCTCACTGAGAGTGATTTTTGCCAGTCTACTCTCATAATATATTTTTACTGTTGCGCCGTCTTCGACCGCCTGGGCTATATCGTAAACATCAACGTAATTACCAAAAACAGCGGGCGTGTTCACGTCTGTTTTTTCGATGGGTGTGCCAGTGAAGCCGAGGTAGGTTGCATTGGGCAGGGCGTCGCGCGTATATTTCGCAAAGCCGTAAACGATCTTTTTTCCTATCACATTTCCATGCTCATCTTTTGCATCGATGGTTTTTGCCTTGAATCCGTACTGCGTCCGGTGAGCTTCATCGGCAATAACAATGATGTTTCGCCTGTCTGATAGTTTTGGGTAAACGTTCCCTTCTTCGGGCTGAAACTTCTGGATGGTTGTAAATACAACTCCTCCCGATGCGACATTCAGCAGTTCTTTTAAATGGTCTCTGCTTTCTGCCTGGACCGGATCCTGCCTGAGAAGTTGCTTTGACGCGGCAAATGTATCAAAAAGCTGGTCGTCCAGATCGTTTCTGTCGGTGATTACCAGTATGGTCGGATTATCCATGGTGAGCACGATTTTACCGGTGAAAAATACCATTGATA
>QBUN01000226.1 GCA_013180565.1 Candidatus Methanophaga sp. GoMg3.2
TACTATATTTTTGAGAATTGAACTCTCCAATTTTCTTTAGATAATTATAGGCATCATCTACATTATTTAATAATACTGACGAAATAGACGAAAATAAAAGTGCTACATATCGTTTATCGTCTGAAATTTCCTCAGCGTCATCAGTTATAAGCTTATTAGATAAATCGAAAGCTTCATTATAATCGCCAATATTTAAATATATCTCTACTAACGATAATTTATCTCCAATGTCACGATGACCCGGTAGTATGTTTTTTTCGAGATATGATTTCGCATTGGAGAAATCTTTTAGTTTAACGTAGCAAAGCCATATTTTTGCGTTGAGTTCAGCTTCTTCAGATTGTTGATTTAATGAAGAATATATCGTAGCTGCTTTTTGATAATTGGCAACGGCGGATTTAAACTCGTTCTCATCACGATAAATATTACCAATTTTAGTGAGAACTCTCACTGTTCCTCTTACATGTCCGATCTTTTCAAATGTTTCTAATGCTTCTTCTAAACATTTAATAATAGAATCAACACTTACGGGCTTTTCTGGGTCATTATAATAGATATCCGCCATTATTAATTTTGTGTTTGCAATGTCATAAAAGGCATTTTTTTCTTTTTGTAGTTCTAATGCTCTTTTGATATATTCGTATGATTTTTTATAATTCCCCATCTTTTCGTAAGCCATTGCAATATTATTACAAGTAGAGTCAATATCGACATTTTCATTTTCACAAACTTTTAAACTTTTCATATAATAATCTAATTGTTTATTCCTATCTTCTTGTAAAATTCCAAGATTTTCCATTACAATTGCTTTTTTTATATCATTTTTTTCTTTTTCTGCCATTTTCAAAAGTTTTTCATTATATTCTTTTGCTTTTTCAACTTCATTTTTATAATAATAAATGCCGGCAATTAGATTATTTGAATTAAAAATGCCTGAATTATCTTTAATTTTCCTAAAGCCATTTAAACTTTGCCCTCCATGATGCAGTGCTAAATCATAATCACCTTTTTCTTTATATAATCCTCCAATTTCCAAATTTGCCATTGCCGCCAAGTAAATAGCTTGAGGTTGTGCTTTTCGTCGGAAAGATTTTATAGCACGGTGAAGCCGATCCTCTATCTTTTCCCAAAAGCCTTTTGCAATCAAATCACTTGCATTAGCTATTATAACCGCGGCAAATTTTTCTTTCTTTCCTGCTTCATTAAAGTGATATGCCCCTTCTAAAACGTGCTCGGGATTGTCATCTAAAGATAAATAGTATTCTGCTGCAAGCTCATGGTAACTTATCAATATTTTCTTACTACGGACATCGTTTAGGCTATAATCTCGTATTATTTCATGTACGCTATACGTGTTTATCCCAATTTCATTCACTAAAAATTTATGAATTAAACTATTTAGCGTTTCATTTAGATCTTTTAATTCAAACTTATTTACGTTATCAAATGCGTCAACCGTTTCAGGGAGCCGAAAAACTGCTATTGTCTGCAGTAAAAGTTTCTCTTCAGATGTTAATGAGTCGTAAACCTCTTTCTCAAGATACTCGTGTGCATCCCTAAGAACAATGGGAAGATTTTCCAATAAGTTTTCTGCGCTACTTCTTTCTGCTAATATACAAAATAGATTCAAATATTGGGGATGGCCGTGAAGTCTATCATGTATTTCTTGTATTGTTCCATCAGTAGCTTCTATGCTCCGCACCTCAAGCATCATTTTTGTATTTGCAAAATCCCAGGTATCTACGTTTATCTTGGTAACCCGATTTTCTCTTTCATCAACAACATTATAAAATTCTGGTTCTTCTCTAGTGACTATTATTATTTTAGATGAGGTTATAGAGACAAGTTGCTTTAATAACGGGTTTAATTCCTTTTCTGCTTTATGATAATCATCGAAAAATAGTGCAAAATTATTAGAGTTTAATTCTTCTTTAAAGAGTGCGATGAGAACTTCATTATCATATCCAAAATGTCCGATAGAATTCGATAGCTTAGGCTTACCCTTCTCTTTTAAGAAAATAGAAATCTTATTCATCACGGAACTCAAAGTGCTTACTTCACTGAGATTTCCGTACCAATAAACAGTATATTCGTCTTTCAATTCTTCTGCAAATTTAGCCGCAATATAGGTTTTACCAATGCCCGCTATCCCCTCAATAATTATTACATTTTTGTCCAACGAACTTAAAAGATCACCTAACTCATCTTTTCGACCTACAAATCCTTTCGTTCTTGGTAATTCCATTGAAATTTTCAACTTTTGACCGAGATATTTATCGTATATATCTTTAGGGATTTTTTCCAATGCCGAATTAATTGCGATCTTATAGTCTAAACTTAACCTTAGACCGTAGTCTAATAAGATCACACGGACCTCGCTTAGTGTTTCCTCGATGGGATTCGAGATAAGAACTTCGGTTATTTTTCTTCCCACCTCTTCATTAGGATATTGACAATGAACTACAATAGAAGTTCTCTTCCTCCCTTTTTCTGATTCCGATGTCTCTATCAACAAACCACTGGTGTAATAATGCTTTAACCAATGAATACGAGAATAATCGGGCATATTATTTTTAAGAATATCATATAAAGTTCCAGGTGCACGTTCAGGAAGTAAGTCGAGTTCATCAGCCAACCTCAACAACGCAGACAATAAGCGAACACGTACAGACTTCAGTCCTATAACTTGGTCATTATATTCATCCAATTCAAGTTTTATTTGCCTATGTCCTTCGACAATTAATCTTATATATTCCGCTTCCCTGTGATCTAACTTTAATCCCTCAGCATGCTCTATTATGTATCGGCCACTTCTGATATGATGTTCATCTCTTATCAAATCTTGGACAGAATATGGTCTCTTTTTCAATTCCGATTCCCGTGCGGCGTTTTTATCATCGTCTGAGTATTTGCATAGCATCCCCACATCATGTAAATACGCAGCCGACAATAAACAAAAAATTTCTGTTTCGTTTAACTTTTCCTCTGAATTTAGGCCATCTATTAATTTCTCAAGTATCTGAATGACAGAATTTGAATGATCCAGACCGTGGAGCGTATAATAGACATGATAAAACTCTCCCTTCTTCCAGATTGTTTCTGCTTCTTGCTCAATTATATTTAATTTGGAAGTGAAATTCTTGCCCAGTTTTTGTTTCAATTCCATGATTCTAAAAAATAACTTTAATTGTTATTAAACATATCCAAATAACGATAAACTCTTAAACCTGACTTTATAAAATCAGTATAACTCAGGCGTCAAAATCGAATATCCCGCTGTCGTATTTCGATTTAGCTAATTTAAAATGGTTCACCAAATGCGTGTACACGTCACCGGATTCTGCTTGTGTCTGCAACTGCCCATAAGGCTCGATGCCTCTGTCTTCACAAATCCGCAAGAAGATTATCCTGTCTATTATCTTTTGCACAGCATAGTTCAATTCGTATATACTCACATCAGGATTCCTTAGCGCGATATTCTTAGCCAGCATCTCACGCCAGCCCTCTATCTCCTTCAGGAACTCACGATCCACTTCCGCCGTACCCTTCTTACCCTTTGTTGATTGCGCGTACCGGTCGAAACTGCCCTTGAGTACAGCTTCTTTTGAATATACATCGTATATCGCATCAAACGTATCGCTGTCGAGATATTCGTCAAACGTGAAGTATTCAATCCGCCCTACACTGGATTTGTCGTTTGGACTGGGCTTGATTCGGCAGTCGAAAACCGAGAACTCCTCGAAATCCGTAACGACAGACAACGGTAGTTTCGCACTCCACGCATACCGTCTCAACTGGTATGCCGGGCTGACGTCCTCTTTTATGTTCACCGCAGGTTTCTTCGCTTCGACAAAGAACTTACGCTGACCACCAATCCTGAAACTGTAATCCGGTGCTCGTGTCGAACGCCCGACCTTTATTACATCTTCGTAAATGACCTCTTTGTATTGCTCTGCAAAGCCCTGTTTATTGCTCACGTCCCAGCCAAGCGCTTCAAAGAAAGGGTTAATGAATTCTATTCTTACTTGCGCTTCGTTATACGACGATTTTTTGTAAACGTCAAGATTATACCTGAATCGCTCAACGAGTTCTCCAAACTTTTGTTTTGCTTGTTCTTTTGTGTACGTCATTTATCTTATCACTTGTTTAAATTAAAGAAATCCAAACTAAAGAAATAATAGATAAATAAAATATAATAATAAAAATCAATTAACTTCGCAAGTATTTTATTTTACAGGACAAAGTCATACGCAGGCTCGAAATCATCGGAGAAGCCGTGAAAAATCTGCCCGAAGAGAGTTTTGCCCCTTTTGGATGAGTACAAGACCCCCAGTGAGAAATGACATTGATATTAGGCAACCCTAAAACCGAAAAGTTTATAAGGCACTTTTTTAAATATGGTCGTATATAGCTTTTATAAGGAAGAGGAGAGGGATGAGAAAATGGCTGATAAAAAAAAGGGGAGAGAAGGATTAGCACTAATTCTTGAAGAGATTGCAAAAGCGGTTGATGAAGACCCTAATATGTGGAACTTGGAAGAAGAATATCAGAGAAAGTATGGTACTCTAACCGAAGAGGACATGAGAAAGGTATTTACCATTTAGCAAAGAAGACACCATGGCGAGTGACTTCGTTTTTTCTTATTCTTCTGAGA
>QBUN01000225.1 GCA_013180565.1 Candidatus Methanophaga sp. GoMg3.2
GTCCGGGTACGGCGCTAGAATTTGGAGTTAAATTAGTAGAGATATTAGCAGGCGAAAAGAAAGCCCGAGCACTTAAAGAAGAACTCGTAGCGGATTTTTAAGAGAGAAAGAAAAAAATAAGGGGAAGATACTCAAATCCCTCCTAATCCTGGTCCTTTTGGCCATGTGCACATCGGTCCTTGCGGCATCGCAGACATAACCGAAGCAATTATTGCTCCGATGATGATTGCGGGAATGATTATTGCGAGAATCACTGCGAGAACCGCCTTTCCAGTAGATATCTCGTGTAGCTGCCTTACGCCGAGGATTGCCACGATAATCATCCATATCTCTGCGATGAAGTTTACAATGGGAATCCAGCCTAATAGACAGTACGGTGTTGCTCCATACAGCACTGCTTTTATGGTCTGCCCTACGCCATTTCTACCGCCAACAATGTACACCCAGAGGTGAATCCAAAGTCCGTCAATGAAAGCACCGATTATTCCACCGACTAGTACTGCGATAAAAATGGCAACTGCGAGCAACGGTCCCATACCAGCTAACGATGGTGCGTCAGGGGGTAGAAACGCAGCGGACATCCCTAAAATCAACTGAAAAGCTACCGCTCCTATGATTGCAACAAGCACTGCTAGTATCAATAGAATAACAATGTAGTACTTGAAAGCATCGCCGAGGGAGTCTTCCTTAGAGGCGTCGAAGGTTTCCGAAGGACTGAACAAAAACCCTTTTATTCTTTCTCCTATACTCAGTACCATTTGTGGTCACTGAACTAGCAGAAGTAGATTACCCTTTATAAACCTTTCGGTTTGTGATGCCCGCATGAGTAATGACCATTCGTTTCTCCCTCACATATTTAATATCGTCTGATGCGCTTCACAGTTTCATCCTACCTACATCCACGTATCTAATACCCTCAGCTATGGTAAACGCGAATATCATCCTCTTCCTTACGCCATGTGCAAGCCTTACTGCCCTTGATAGTTCCGGCAATGTGAAAACATGCTCTTTGGAAAGTACGTGGACTAGATACAACGAGTGTTTCAGTTGCATTGCTTTATAGACCCGGAAATGTGAACCGAACTTAAACCCGGTCTTCACCATCTGTCCTTTTTCCATCAAATCCGCGTAAACTGCATATTTAGCTCGGAAATCAGTTTCTATTGTGCTTGCATATTCGACGAATCGCTCAAAGGGATGAGAGTTGAAAGTTGAGAGTTGAGGCGCTACTTCCATCTCCAGCATACCTTTTCGCATCAGAAAAGCAGCTTCGAGAAAAGAAAGCAGCAGCCGATTCTCCGTCGTTAAATCACCATAAAAATATGTCCTGTAAAGAGTCTCCGCCAAATCCGCATCCCAGAGGACTACCCGATCGCCGAACAGACTCGCTTTTATTTTTCTTCGCTCTTCTTTTCTCGCTTCCGACTTCTCAAACTTAGCCTCTTTCACTTCATAGTATGTGATGTCGCTTTCTTCATCAACAACCGCAATAATAGGCGCTTTTCGCATGTTACGAGCTAAAATAAGCAGCTCAACTAATTCTTTCAACGATATAGTATCGCTTTCCGAAAGAATACGGATGAAATATCTCGCGGGCTTCTCGCCTGGCTTAACGCCACGAGGATAAAGCCAGAAATCTACTCCGCCTGGCTGTACTACATAGCCGCGCTCTTTCAAGTCATTGTAGACGAGGTATCTCAATCCGAACTCGGGAGAGATGGCCAATGCACACTTCAAGAACTCGCCCGGACTCATCTCTTTCCCTTCTTCATTTTTTATCTCTATCTTACCCGTTTCAAGCAGACCAGCAGCTTCTTCCAACTCTAACCTGCCCTTTTTCCTGCTGTGCCCTTTCACAAGAGACTCAGCTTCTGATCCCACTACTATAACCTTCCCGCCTGAAAGTACTCCTTGCATCGTTTCTTTTATTACTGATTTCATTTAAGAGGTTTTTATTTATATTGAGTAATCCAAATTCTTCCGCATATTTCACGGGTTAGTTAGTATCACGGAAAAACCGAAAACTTTATATCCCCAATAACAGCTACTATATAGTACTAGTACCCTTGAAAGAGGGGGCTATGAAAAGGCAAAATGAAAGCTGCCGCGAAGGGCGGCGGAAAAAGGATAAAAAAAATAGGGGGTGATAGATAAAAAAATGAAACATATTTATGATTGGGGACGAAAAAATGCGAAGACAATTTTGCCATTATTGATTGTTGCAGTGCTATCGGTATCACTGGGGTGTACAGCGGTAACAGCGGCTGACGAAGACTTTGGAGGTTGTGAGATGTGTCACTCAGATATTGCCGAGACTTTTTCGACAACACTTCACTACACCGGTGCTGGGATGATGAACGAATACGTGAGGCATTCGGCAGAAGAGTTTGGCATAGACATGGATGAATATTATAAAAAGTGGAACTGTTCTAAATGCCATATCACAACTTGCGAAAAGTGCCATGTGGGATATGAAGCCAAGATGGGGCATGGCGACCAGACTCAAGAGATAAGCATAGATACATGTGACCCATGCCACAAACCGAAGCAGACGTCGACTTTTGTGGGCGATATGCCAGGACATAAGGAGCTGGGACCTCACGGTGATGTCCATTATGAGAAAGGACTTATCTGCACGGACTGCCATGGTGCGACAGAGCTGCACGGTGATGGAACCTACTACAAATCCCAGGATGATCCAGGTGCAATAAAGGTAAAGTGTGAGGACTGCCACGAAGCTTCTGATATAATGGCGCACACAATTCACGGCGATACACTTGACTGCATCGCTTGCCATACGGGATGGCAACTGAACTGTATAGGCTGCCATCTGGAAACCAGGCCAGCTTATACTGGTGTATCTGACGAGTTCTATCTCGGCGTGGCAGCAGATGGCAAGATAACGCCTTTCCTTAGAATGGAGTCTGAATATATGGGTGAGACCCATGTAGCGTATGGTGCGTACTTCACGCATACAGTAACAGATGAGGCGAAAGACTGCGCATTCTGCCACGAGAACCCCGAAGTGCTCTGTGAAGGTTGCGAGGGCGATATTCACGAAGAAGGAGCTTCATTTATACCGCAAGAGATGATAGACAAAGTTTTAGCTGTAGATATATCAGCAGCAGCTAAAGCACCAGCAGCAGCGCCCGCGGAAACACCAACAGCA
Organism: Candidatus Methanophaga sp. GoMg3.2; assembly: GCA_013180565.1. Next base: position 3,170 of record QBUN01000225.1, read on the forward strand.
GCAGCGCCCGCGGAAACACCAACAGCAAAACCACCTGGTTTCGAACTGATATTCGCAGTGATTGCAATTGCAGTGGTTGTAGTTCTTGCAAAGCGGAGACGTTAATTAAAGAAGGGCAAGGGTCTTGGCGGACTTGGTTGGACCCTTTATTTTTTTCTTTTTATGTTTAGCAGAGTGAGAAAGAAGAAGCGATAAAAGATGAACGTAAAAGGATTGGAGGTCGAGCTGGACAAGCAGGATAGAGAACTGCTACAGCAATTACAGGATAATTTCCCGGTGGAGAAAAGACCATGGACTAATTTAGGGAAGATACTCGGTATCCCGGAGGAAGAGGTGCTATCACGCATCCAACGACTTTCCTCTGATGGTTTTATCCGTAAACTCCGCACGATTCTCGATGCCAAAAAATTGAACACATGTTCCTCTACTCTGATGGCGATGAAAGTGCCTGGGGAGAAGATGGAGCGGGTTGTCAATGTCGTTAATGAATACATGAGTGTGACTCACAACTATCGCCGTGAGCATGACTACAATCTCTGGTTTACCGTTACAACGTGCGGTGGTAAAGATTTAAGAAGCACGGTGGAAGAGATAAAGAGAAGAACCGGAATCATGGAGCACGACATCTTAGACCTCCCTACTACCTCTGTGTTTAAGATAGACGTCCGGTTTAAATTCACCAATGGCGGTGTAAAAGCGATGAACGGAAACTCTAACTGGAACTCTAACGGAAACACTAACATGAACAATGCGGATAATATAAATAAGGCTATTATACACAGCACGCAGGAAAGAATACCCTTAGTGAATGAGCCATTCGCGGAAATAGCAAAGGAGACGGGGATAAGTCAGGACGAAGTGATCGCGCGGTTACAGGAGCTGATAAGTGTGGGTGTTATCAAGCGATTAGGTATTTCGGTCAACCAACGAAAGGTAGGCATCGTGGCTAATGCGGTAGTGGCGTGGAAGGTGCCTCGAGAGCAGGTGAAACGCGTTGGGAATATGCTGTCTGCATATAAAGAGATAACTCACTGCTACGAACGAGTAACCGTGCCCGGAAAGTGGGAACACAATTTGTTCACTGTCATTCACGGTTACAACCGTGAATCAGTAGAAGAACTCGCTAGAATGATGTCTGAAGCCGTTGGCATCTCTGACTATCTGGTCATGTTCAGTAACGGTCAATTTAAACGGACAAGTGTTATGCATCCATACTAAACTAAACTAAAAACACAAAGTAAGAAAGGGAAATGGAGCTCATCTCACTCTTACTTCCTCTCGGTCTCTTAGACTTTATCTTTAAACAGTGCTTATGTCATGTTGTGAAGAAACCGGTATCAGCCCCTGTATGAGGCATTATTTCTTAGTAGTGCGATTTCCACGCGGTTGATATGGACACCAGGGCTCCTCGGCTAAATAGTCACCTTTTAATTCCGCGGGCTTCTGCA
>QBUN01000224.1 GCA_013180565.1 Candidatus Methanophaga sp. GoMg3.2
GTGTATTCTCCTGTCTCTTTGTTTTTGTGGCTACTCGTATTTGACTTGATAAGACTCCCGTCCAATCCTGTGAGTCGGCCTTTCCATAATCCCAGACGCCGCGATGTCTTCGATAAGTCATAAAATAATTCTCTGAATGGTTCTATCCCCATTCGTTCTTTCTCCATAACCCTACTGAAGACTTTAGCCGTGGGGATGCTTTTAAATCCACATAAATCAGCCAAAGCGGGTTTCTCTTCCAGATCTATGATTAGATCGGTGTAATAGGGGAACCTCTTCTTGCACATTACGACGAGCGCCTTAGCTATTTTGCGAAGAGGGATCCTAGAATCATTTTGTGGATGGTTCTCTCGTTCCCATGCATCTAATCTTTCATCAAACGGATAAAAAAGGAAAAGATGCCTGATATCGCCCCTGTATGTTGTTTTGCACTGATATGAAATTTTCTCAATCTCGGTCAGTTTGTCGCCAGTATAGGGTGATGCTTTTGGTGTCTTAAAGCTTGGCACGTATTTAGAAACCCGCACTTTAACTTTCCTGAGTACATTTGAGAACATATCAAGTGTTTTCTGCACTCCACTTGCTATCTCTGACAATATCTTCTTCATCCTCACGTTCTTCTTTCTCTTCTTTGGTCCACCTCTTATGAGGTGAGATTTTCTAGTATGCCTAAGTGTGACTTTCCCTAGGAAATCCAAAATTTGCGTTTGAATATAAAATCCCACCTTTTTAAATACTAGGATCATCTAATATCCTCCTTTCGCACTTTACTACTCAAATACATGGGTTAATAAAGGATTTTATCCTATTTAAACCTTTCTATTTCCTTATATTTAGAAAATACTATCGCAAATGAGTACAAAACGATTTTAAATAACTATAACAAAAATTATCTGAAAAAGGGGTAAAAATAGTAAATTGATTTATTAATGGGGATGGGATAGGTCTGCTTCCAGAGGCTCTTAATTAATTAATCAAGTAAAAAAGAGGCAAAAGAAGAAAATGAGCAGAAAAATAAAACCGTTCGCAGTCGCTTTATTCTTCCTTCTGGCTGCGACACTGCTGCTTGCCTTCTTGCCCCAGCCCGCGCTGGCACAAACACCAATAACAGACTGCTGGCAATTGCAGAATATCCGCGATAACTTAACTGGCGATTATTATTTAGTCAATGACATTGATTGCTCCTGTACTTCCGGCTGGAACGGCGGTGCAGGATTTGAGCCGATTGGAACTTATGGCAACAAATTCACCGGCACCTTTGACGGCAATGACCATAAGATAACTAACCTGTGCATAAACCGAAGTTCTACTAATTATGTCGGCTTGTTTGGATGTACTGGTTCAGGAAGCGAAATAAAGGATGTGGGTTTGGAAGAGGTAGATGTCAGTGGTCATTTGGATGTCGGCGGTTTGGTTGGTGCTAATTGTTATGGAACAATCACAAATTCTTATTCTTCCGGCTCTGTCAGTGGTTCTTCTTATGATGTCGGCGGTTTGGTTGGTAATAATTATAGAGGAACAATCACAAATTCTTATTATCCCGGTGATGATATCACCTGCACCGGGTGTGATAATACTATCGGAGAGACAACAAAGGCAAATCTACAAAGTGAAACATGGCTTACAACAAATAATTGGGATTTCGATAATATTTGGGGAATAATAGAGGGTGGAACATATCCATACCTGCAGTGGTCGTTCAGGATCTGTACCTGCGGCGACATTTGCGTCAATGAGACCGGCTGGTGGTACAACGGCGGCGCGTTCATTGTCAGCAATACGCCGATACAGCATGCGATTGATAACGCAACTGCTGGTGAAATGATTTGCGTTAAGGATGGCACGTACAACGAGAATGTGGACGTGGGCAAGAGCCTGACGATCCGCTCAGAGAACGGTGCGTCTTCGACCATTGTTCATGCATTACATTCAACCGACCATGTCTTTCATATAACCGCAGCCTACGTGAACATATCAGGGTTTACTGCTACTGGCGCGACAGGAGCCGGGAATGCAGGGATTTACCTCTACAACAGGGACTACTGCAACATCTCTGAGAACAACTGCTCGAACAACTACTGCGGCATCTGGCTGGATGATTCGAGCAACAACACGCTCACGAGCAACACCGCTAACTCGAACAACGACTACGGCATCCTGCTGTCTTCTTCGAGCAACAACAACACGCTCACGAGCAACACCGCCTCGAACAACGGCTACGGCATCTACCTGGAGCGTTCGAGCAACAACAACCTCTCGGGCAACACCGCCTCGAACAACAACCGCGGCATCTGGCTGTCTTCTTCGAGCAACAACAACCTCTCGAGCAACACCGCTAACTCGAACAACTACTACGGCATCAGGCTGTCTTCTTCGAGCAACAACATCATCTACAACAACTACTTCAACAACACGAACAACGCTTATGACGATTCTAGGGGCAATGTCTGGAACACCACAAAGACGCTGGGAACGAATATAATAGGAGGACCGTGTTTAGGAGGGAATTATTGGAGCGATTATACAGGTGCTGATACAGATAAAGATGGCCTGGGCAACTTTTTACTTCCTTACAATTCCAGTGGTAACATACAGTATGGTGGCGATAGTCATCCATTGGTACCTGTGGGTTCTGCACCCAATTTATCAATTAAAAAATTGGACGAGCCCGACCCCGTTCCGCCAGGCGGAACATTAAACTATTCCATTAGCGTGAATAACACCGGTAATGCAACGGCGACTGACGTTACGGTGATGGAGACATATGACAAGAACGTGACCTTTGTTACGGCTGTGCCTGCTCCTTCTTCCAGTAATGACACATGGCAATTCCAAACGCTGAATGTTAGCGAGACGAGATGGATAAATATCTCTGTCACCGTTAATGCATCTGTTTTGAATGGAACAGTGCTGCATAATATCGTTAATGTGACGTGTGATGAAGGCGTTATGGATACGGATACAGAGAACACAACGGTTTTTGTGGCTTCTGTATGTGTAGAAACAGCTACGGGCACAGGACTCGCATGCTTTGTTACCGATTCGGGAACGATAGAGAACCTTGTAGCTGTTAACGAGTCCACGCTACCGGAAGAAGGAAAACCCAAACTCGTATTCCCTCATGGGTTCTTCTCCTTCAACATAACCGGGCTCACACCGAATCAGACAGTAGAGGTAACATTAACGCTACCCGATATTGTCCCTGTGGATACAGAGTACTGGAAATATCATGCTTCCGAAGGCGGATGGATCAGGATACCGATGGGAAGCGACGATGGCGATAATGTGGTCACGATCACGCTTGTAGACGGTGGATTGGGAGACGACGATGGCACTGCAAATGGTATCATTGTTGATCAGGGAGGACCAGGAGTGCGAGCCATCAAGCCCAAATTGACAAAGTCCGCTCCCACGAGCGTTGCTCCTGGTGGCACTATTACCTACACGATAAATTATGCCAATCTGGGTCCGGTAGCACTAACAGAAGTCACGATAACGGAAAACTATCCGGAAGGCGTAACGTTCATTTCCGCTGTGCCTGCTCCTGATGCTGGTACAAACGTATGGATAATAGGCACTCTTCTACCAGGTAAATCCGGAACAATAGTCATAAAAGTGAAGGTTCCTGAACAGATAGATCTCTCCTTTACAGAGACTGGCAGCGTAATCGGCGAAGGTTTTGTAATGGTTAGCAAAGACCTATCCACAGAGCAAAAGCCATATAGGCTCAAGAATGTAGTTACAATCTCATGTGCCGAGACAGACCCTGTAACCGCCTCTGCCTCTACGACAGTAACTGGCGTGCCCGGAACGAGCTTAGAGATTACCGAGCATGGCAGTGGCATATACGAATCAGAAGAGATCTTGAATTTTGGGACAAAGAACAAAAGCATTCGCCTTCAAAAGAGCACGGAAGCGGAATACCAGCCCACTGCCTTTAAATTCTCCGATGGCTTCTCGGTTGTCTTCACTAACATGTGGATGCAGGACATCTGCAGCAAGAACATGGTATTGGGCGATGCAATGCACAAGAAGATAAAGGATGCTACATACATCAAGGACGATACGAGAACGGAAACGGGCGAATATGGCACATCTATGGAATTTGCGTCTTCTTTCCATGGTGCGGCACACATAGGTGCTGTATCAAAGGACGTAACGACATCAGAAGATTACATCGGCGAGTTCGAGATCTTTTGGGCCGCAAAAGAAGAGTGCCAGTATCTATTCAACTGGAGCCGTGTTCCCGGAAACGATAGCGAGAATCTGATACGGTTCCTCGTTGATAATCTGGCTATCAATTGGGCCGAGAATGCAACCATTACCAAATCCGATGACGATAGGGTCATCACCATTTATACCGATTGGCACTCTGCCGAAGTAATATTGGCTGCGAATAATGAAACGGCAACGGTAAAAGTAGGTAATGAGACAGTCTACGTCTTAGATGTTAGGACCGAGGACGGCAGTCTAAACTTAAACGTATACGATTGCAGACTGAGGAAAATATCGGAAAGTGTGACCGGGGAGGGCTATGTGATGGTGGATAAGGAACTCACTTCCGGTCATATCCAGGTCGTAGAGCATGGAAGCGGAATCTATTCCTCGG
>QBUN01000223.1 GCA_013180565.1 Candidatus Methanophaga sp. GoMg3.2
CGTTATGGATGAGGATACATGTATCGTGGATATAGCGCGATACTTCGTGGATTTCCTCTGTAATGAATCGTGTGGCAAATGCGTGCCCTGTCGTGAGGGCTTAAAGCGTATGCGTGAGATACTGGATGACATCGTTGCCGGCAAAGGACGTGAGGGAGATATAGAACTGCTTAAAGAGATAGCGGATGTGATGAAGAGCGCATCACTATGTGCTTTGGGAACAACAGCCGCTAATCCTGTTTTAAGTACCATACGGTATTTCAGCGAAGAATATGAAGCGCATATAACGGAGAGGAGATGCCCGGCACTGGTATGTAAAAACCTGATTTCTTTTTATATTGATCCCGATAAGTGCACTGCATGCCGGCTCTGCATGAAGAATTGTCCCGAGGGTGCGATAGAAGGCGATAAGCGCGTGATACACGTGATAGATCAGACAAAATGCATAAAGTGCGGTATTTGCTATGACGTTTGTCCGTCTAAGGTGGGTGCAGTGCTGAAGATTTCGGGCGAACCGGTTCCACAGCCTATTCCGGAAGCGGAGAGGGTGATAGAGCGGGGCAAAGGGCAAAAGGCAAAGGGCGAAGGAGGGAGGGACGAGCGATGAAAATGGAAATTGACGGTAGGGGTGTCAAAATAGAGGAAGGGCAGACAATATTAGAGGCTGCGCGAAGCATTGGCATTGCTATCCCTACGTTATGTTATCATCCCGCGTTAGAGCCTCTTGGCGCTTGCAGGTTATGCTCAGTAGAGATAGAGAAACGAGGCCGGAAGAAGGTTGTCACTGCATGTAATTATCCTGCTGAGGATGGACTGGTCGTAAGCACTAAGTCGCCGGATATTATAGCGATAAGGAAGATGCTCCTGGAACTGTTGCTGGCACGATGTCCGGACGAAGGGCGGATACAAAGCCTGGCACGTGAATATGGCGTTGTAAAGCCGCGATTCCTATTGGAAGATGAACGATGTATTCTTTGCGGATTGTGCACACGAGTTTGTGAGGAGTTAGTTGGTGTCTCGGCGATCAATGTTATAAGTCGTGGTGTAGAGCGCGAAGTTGGTACACCCTACAGGGAGCTATCTGATGATTGCATCGGTTGTGGTTCATGTGCTCTTGTATGCCCCACGGAAGCAATAAAGCGGGAGAAGAATATATATCCGACTACGGCAGAGGATATAGCGGAACTGGAGGCTAAATTCCTGGTGGGCGAACGTGATGAAGAACTGGGCGTTTATAACGATATTATTGCCGGCAGGACCTCTATGGCTGGCCAAGACGGTGGAATGGTTACCGCACTGCTCATTGCAGGTATTGAGAATAATATCTTTGATGCTGCACTTGTGGTGCAGCGAGCGACGGGTTATAATGCGGAGTATGTCGTAGCTGATGATGTAGCCGGAATATTGAGTGCGAGCGGCACGAAATATCTGCGTGTGCCAATGATGTCTAAGCTAGAGGCAGCGCTGAAAGCGGGTAAGAGACGAATTGCAGTGGTTGGAACACCGTGTGAAGTCAGAGCGGTGCGGAAGCTGCAGCAACTGTGGGATTTGGAACGCGAATATCCTGGCGTGGAGCTGACCATATTAGGCTTGTTCTGTTTTGAGAGTTTCGATTACTTGGGTTTAAAAGCGTATACGAAACGGACATTTGGCGTTGAACTCGATAAAGCGGAAAAGACGCAGATAAGCAAAGGGAAATATATCGTTACGGGTGGTGGCAAGGAATATTCATGCGATGTGCGAGAGATGGAGTCGGAGATACGGGAAGGCTGTTCGTTCTGTGATGATTTCGCATCCCGGCTTGCCGACATTGCTATCGGCTCGGTTGGCAGTCCTGAGGGGTATTCTACTGTGATTGTACGGTCAAAAGCAGGTAAGAAGCTGCTGGATGCTACTGAGTTCACACGCGCTGAAGTGGATAAGAAGGAGATTGCGAAATTGGTAAAGTTTAAGAAGCGGAATGCCGATAAGAATTTCGCGAAGATTTTGGAGGGATTGTGAAAAGGAAGGGACCACGCGATTGCACGTGATTACACAGAGGAGAGAAAACGAACGATATTGTGACGGTTCCATTGTAGGTATCAGGAACTTGCACATCCTATCCCTTATTGACAACCCTTTTGCACAGTTGTGTGTCATAGTTCAAGCGGAATTCTCCATCCCTCCTTGGTAGTATACACCCTCTCATTTATCTTCTTAAATGCCTCTTTCATACCACCGTGCCATCGATTACAGGGATTTCCACACAATAAAATATCTCCCTCCAAGTGCTTTTTACAAAAATCAACAGGAATCGCATATCCTATATATGTTTGCATTCAATCAGTTGAGGATAAACATAAAGTAGCTGTTGAGACGCTGCTGAAGAGACTTGATATTTAAGGACCCGCTGCATCTATCGCCACTTCAACCGTTGCCGCACTCGTTGTCTTTAGTTCTCCATCGGTTGCTTCAATAACTATATAGTATGTTCCCTCTTCTGTGGAGTATGTCTGCCATTCGCCCTCATATCGTCCATCACCATTATAATCGTGCATAACAATCGTCGTCCCAACATTGTCTTCTTTACGTATGTATGCCCGTACAAAAGAGACATCGGTAGTAGGTAGCGGGACAGCGTAGACACCGCTACAACCTGCGCAGAACGAACCAGGGTTATAGGGGGCTTTTCCATTGCCGTGAATAATTAATGACCCCTTTGACTCTTCTTTCATTTCTGACCTGAGTTCAACCTCAGCATATATCTTTACTGTACTCCCTTTATATGCAAAACTCGGTTCTACACTCACATTTGAGATCGGTATAGTTAGCACATCATTCGTTTCACACCATACATTCCAAGACTCATCATAATTCCGCACTTGATAGCCCATCAACCGCAATGCAAAGTACAAGAACGACGAGCTCGCTCCAGACCAGCAATAGACGATCGTATCCTTGCTTTTATCCAATCTCTTGATCACGACTGGCGATATAAGAAACTCCAGATCATCTGCGCCCTTCAGCCGGTATCCATCTCTAAAGAGTTCTTCGTACTCTATGTTGATTGCTCCTGCGATATGGTCAGCATTGTAGTCTTCTGTCGTTCTTGCATCCGCTATCTGAACCATTGTGTTATTAAGGTTATTTTGAACCCACTCGGTGTCTGCAAATTTATCTTCCATTACATTTACGCTATAATATGTGGTTGGCGATCTTGTTGTCATGTTCTTTGTGTATCCATATGTAGCATTCCATGCCTCAAACCCGCCATCTAGTACCGAAACGTTTTCGTGCCCGATGTATTCGAGCGTCCAGAAGATGTAAGAAGATGCAGAAAGCCCGCCACAGGTCTGGCATGTGTCACTATACACAATTACTCCGTTATCCGGGCTTATTCCAGACTCCCCCAAGAGTCCGGTCACATTTTCCAAAGTAGTCAGAACACCGTTATCCGCTCTGAAAAGCTCCCAGGGCAAATTTATCGCTCCCGGTATGTGCCCCGCCGCATATTTTGCCGGTACACGGACATCCACAATCACGACATTTGGATCACTAACATTCTTAAGTTCGTCTATGTAGGTAATGAGACTGGGATTTTCATATTGACTATTTGTAGGACGAATTGGGATAGCAGTTTCAAAAATGGTATGCGAACGATCAGGACGTACGCTCTTGGAAGAACTTTTCCTTTCCGCATCCTCACCCATCAAAAAACTTGGCGAGAAATAGTCGTCGTCTGACGGGTTGTCCAAATAGTCTATAGCCGGACCACTATGAGGGCAGTTACAGCCCATTGCACTCATCAAAGATCTCCCCTGCAACTGTTCCGACTGTTAACGTTAACAGCATCATACCCACTACCACAGACAACACAATTATTTTGTAATTGCTCAATATCCAGTGGTATCAAATTTTATTTCACCGCAAAATTCCGAAGGTTTTATATAGGCATTCATTCAGATGCACATTTATGGCACTCACTATATCCAAAGAGATAATACAATTGGATCCTGAAGGTATAGATTTCAATGATAAGGTAGCAGTTAAAACACTCATACTCAAACTTCTCAATGTCATAGAAGCGCAAACACAGCTCATAGGAGATTTGCAAAATGAAAATCAATCCTTGAAAGATGAAATAAACCGACTAAAAGGCGAGAAAGGAAAGCCAAAATTCCCGCCAGAGATGGCTGAAAAGAAAAAGGACACCGCAAATGGGGATAAGAAGAAGAAATGGCATAAAAGTGCGAAGAAGCAAAGAATCAAGATAGATAGAACAGAGTACAGGAAAGTAGACAAGAACACCCTCCCGCCTGATGCCGAGCATAAAGGCTACCGAAACGTAGTAGTTCAGAATATCATATTCCACACGGATAACGTAGAATACAAACTGGAGCGGTTTTATTCGCCCTGTGAAAAGAAATTGTATGAAGCGGAACTACCAGAGGATGTACATGGTGAGTTTAAGGATGAGTTGAAAGCCTTCATTGTTTACTTTTATTACGCCTGCAGAGTTACCGAGAACAAAATAAAGAAAATATTGGATGAACTCGGAATTATCATTTCCGAAGGTGAAATCTCCAATATCTTGACGCTGGAGAAGAAAGAGGAGCTG
>QBUN01000425.1 GCA_013180565.1 Candidatus Methanophaga sp. GoMg3.2
CATCGGCGATACTGTCACTTATTGTTTTAACGTTACCAATACGGGCGATGTCAACCTAACCGGGGTCACGGTTAATGATAACGTCTACGGTTCTGTGACGCTTCTAAATACTACGTTGGCTCCTGGCGAAACAACAGGGGGAACGCTAACGCATGTCGTTGTGGAGTCAGATGCACCTTCGGTCACAGATATAGCAACGGCAACTGGAACCGATCCTCTTGGTGCTACGGTTACCGATACCGATGATTGCACCATCGAAGTTACGATAGGTCCAGGAATCGAGGTGGTAAAGACTGCTTCCTTGACTGGCACATGTCCCGGTTCCGATCCTCTGGCTGTGAGCATCTGCGATACGGTCACTTATTGTTTTAACGTCACCAATACGGGTGATGTCAACCTGACAGGAATCACGGTAGTAGATGACATCTACGGTCCTGTGACGCTTGCAACAACCACTTTGGCTCCTGGCGAATCCACAGGGGGAACGCTAACGCATGTCGTTGTGGAGTCGGATGCACCTTCGGTCACAGATATAGCAACGGCAACTGGAACCGATCCTCTTGGTGCTACGGTTACCGATACAGATGATTGCACCATCGAAGTGAGGATAGCGCCAGGAATCGAGGTGGTAAAGACCGCATCTCTTACTGGTACATGTCCGGGTTCTGATCCTCTGGCGGTGAACATAGGCGATACGGTCACGTATTGTTTTAACGTCACCAATACGGGTGATGTGACACTGACCGGAATCACGGTTAACGATAACATCTACGGTCCGATGACGCTTGCAACAACCACGTTGGTTCCGGGCGAATCAACAGGAGGAACGGTAACGCATGTCGTTGTGGAGTCAGATGCACCCTCGGTCACAAACACAGCAACAGCTACGGGAACAGATCCTTTTGGAGGCACAGTTACCGATACAGACGACTGCACGATAAAGGCCATGATAGATCCGGAGATATACGTGAACAAGACCGCACATCCAACAGAAGGGACAGTAGGCACAGACATCACATTCACGATAAACGTCACGAATACGGGTGATTGTACACTCAATCCGGTGAAAGTGATAGACGAGCTGCAACCGGGGCTGAGCTATGTCTCTTCTGATCCCCCTGCCGACACACATAATGGAATACTAATATGGAATAACGTAGGACCACTTGTCCCTGGTCAGTCCACCACAATCACAGTTGTTGCACTTATCGATACAGAAGCAGTAGGTGTGCTAAATAATACTGTTACAGCTACGGGAACCGATCCTTTGGGTGGGCTAGTGACTGACAATGATACAGCACAGGTCGCCGTAATAAGCGTAGGTTTAGAAAAGTCAGGCTCGCCAGCTATTGTGGCTCCGAGTGGAACAGTGACATACACAATAAATTACACGAACACGGGAGCGGTGCCTCTACATAATGTTGTCATAACAGAACACTATCCGAATGGAGTAACGTTTATTTCTGCTTCTCCTGCTCCAGATGCGGGCACAAACAACGTATGGACAATAGGCACTCTTCTACCAGGTGAATCCGGAACAATAGTCATAAAAGTCAAGGTCCCTGAATCGATAGACCTCTCCTTTACAGAAACAGGCAGTGTAATAGGAGAAGGTGTTGTAATGGTCACCAAAGACCTATCCACAGAGCAAAAGCCATATTCGCTTAGGAATAGCGTTACCCTATCCTGTGCAGAACTGGATCCTGTAAGTAGATATGCTACCACAAAAGTGAGTGGCGTGCCCGGAACGAGCTTGGGAATTACAGAAAGCGGCAGTGGCGTCTACTCTTCTGACGAGATCTTGGACTTAGAGACAAAGAACAAAAGTATCATCCTTAAGAAGACCACGCATGCGGAATACAAACCCACTTCTTTTGACTTCTCCGATAGCTTCTCCGTTAACTTCACTAACAAGTGGAAGCAGGACATTTGCAGCAGGAATATGGAGATAGACGCAGTTATACACAAGAAGATAAGCGATGCAACCTACATAGATGATGAGACCATAAGCAGGGTAGATAAGGATAAGTCCACAATGAGCTTCGATTCTTCCTTTAATGGATCGCTACATATAGGTGCGAGAACAAAGGATACTGCGATTTCGGAGACTTATATCGGTGAATTCGACGTTTTGCAGATGATACAGATAGCTAAAGGGCCAATTCCAACTCCCGCGCCTACGCCTACGCCTACACCTACTTGGCTACCCTGTCCATTCAACGACTCGCAGGGGAATATGACTGAAGACGCAGAACCAACTCCTTAGCCCAGACCGGACATTATAGCTTTTATAGGCTAGATAGACAGCGAAAACAAGAATGATTTATTTTCTTGTAGCCGCGAGAACGGAGTCGCTGGGATTCGAACCCAGGTCGTCAGGTCCGGAACCTGACAGGATATCCCCTACCCTACGACCCCTCTCTCGGAACTATCGTGATTTCTCAATCTATGTGCATGCACTCGACAATTAGTTTGATGTCTCTCTCTTTATATATAGTATGTAAAGATTAATATTTCTTTTGTAACTGTTTTAAGACTTTTTGAAAGAACGGTTTTTTAACACTTCTATCCCGGGCAGATGCTTATCGACGAAATATCGCAGGAATGCACCACCCGCAAGGCTGACGTGGGCATTAGACATGCTCTTCCTATCTATTCCCACTTCGCTTATTGCTGCTGATGTATGGCCACCACCGAGAATAGAATATGCTTTGGAATGCGAAATCGCTTCAAAAATCTCGCGCGTGCCCTTTGCAAATGCCTTATTCTCATATAACCCTGCCGGCCCTCTCATTATCACCGTTCTCGCATTTTTTATTCGTTCTGAATATTCCTCCGCCGTCTTCTCCCCGATGTCATATGCGGGCTGGTTAGGCTTCAACTGCGCCACGGGTATTTCTCTTCGCTCGCCATCTACCGCCACGGCAACATCCTCGGGATACATTATTATGTCCTTTCCCATCTCCAGGAATCTTTTGGCTTGCTCAACCTTCCACATAAAATGTGTATCCGCTTTTTGTTCTTCCCCTAGCTCAATTATACCTCGAGCATATAGGAAAAGAGTGCCAAGAGCTCCTGTTGTGAGTATACTATCTACTCTTTTACGTTTCAATGTGACCTCCATTATATCAAACACTTCCTCGGGTTTCACACCACCAAGGATATAAACACACGGACTTTTTATTTGATATACCGCTCTTTCCAGAGTTATCAACTCCCGCTCCATCAATCGCCCTATTCCCGCATCCAGAACCGCCGGGAAGCCAACCACAGATGCGTGCGATCGGTGAGCCACGGAGAAGGCATCATTTATGTATACATCTGCAAGAGGTGCAAGACTCCTCACAAAAAAGGAGTGCGAATGCTCCTCCGGTGTTTTGTTAAGTGTCTCCTCTGCTAGCATCCGCACGTTATCGAGCAACAAAACTTCTCCAGGATCAAGACCCTTTATCGCCGCTCTCGCACTCGGGCCCATTATATCGTCAATGTATTTCAAATCCATGAAATTTCTGAGCAATTGCGCATGCTGCTCCAGATGTAGAAAATCCGCTTGCCCTGCACGACCTTGATGCGCGAGGATAACCACCTTTGCTTTTTTATCCAAAAGCTTCTGTATCGTCTTCGCATTCTCCACTATCCGCTCCTTCATCTGCACTTGCCCGTCTATAATCACCGAGTTTATGTCCGCCCGAAAGAGCACTGTTTTTCCGTATAGATCGAAATCATCTATCGTCAAGAACTCCTTTAATTTATCGTTCATAATCCCGCCACCTACCCTCCCTTACTCTACACGCCTTCCGCCTCTAGCCTCTTTATCATATCCACTACCCTGCACGAGTAGCCCCATTCGTTGTCATACCATGCAAGCACCTTCACTAGCCTGCCACCCACTACATTTGTATACTCCGCATCAACAATCGCAGAGAAACTCGAGCCGTTGTAATCTATGGAAACAAGAGGCAAATGAGAAACTGAGAGGATACCGGTCAAAGAAGTCTTTGACGCTTCTTCAAAAGCACTGTTCACCGCTTCACGGGTAACTTCGCTACCCAGCTCGGCTACTAGATCAACGACCGAAACGTTAGTAGTAGGGACTCGCAAGGATATGCCATCCATTTTACCCGCTAACGACGGTAAAACGATACCTAATGCTGCCGCCGCGCCTGTTGTCGTGGGTACTATGGACATTGCCGCAGCACGCGCTCGCCTCAAATCATTATGCCGGCCATCGAGGAGCTTCTGGTCCCCTGTGTACGCATGGACAGTGGTCATAAAGCCACGATTTATGCCAAACCCGTCCTCTAATACCTTCGCCACTGGTGCCAGGCAATTTGTAGTGCAAGATGCAAGAGAGATAATATTATGCGTGGCTGGGTTATACATTGCATCATTTACCCCGGGAACAAGAGTTACATCTGGTTCCTTCCCCGGTGCCGTTATTATCACTTTCTTGCAGCCTGCTTTGAGATGTTTCGATGCCCCCTCCCGATCCCGAAACTGCCCCGTGGATTCCACTACTACATCCACGCCTAAATCGCGCCATGGTAAGTTCTCCGGGTCACTCTCACTCAATATCTTTATCTCTTTCCCGTTCACAAATAACGTGTCCTTTTCCGCTCTTATCTCGCCTTCCTGCTTGCCATGTACTGAATCATACGTTAGCAAATGCTCAATCCAAGAAGCGCCCGCAGATCGACTATTTATCGCTACAAAATCTAGCGCTGAATGGTCCCGTAACGCAGCCCTGAACACAAGTCGTCCAATTCTACCCCATCCATTTATTGCTACCTTCATCATATAACCTATTTATTAACTTAATATATAAATGTTCGTTATTGGATCGGCCTTGACACACGATTCATTCGTCTGCTGTGACATAAATGTAATGCTCATAAGGTTGCATCAATGGATAATAGTCCTTATCTGTACCTAAACCTGTGGGTAGTGTGTATGGAGTCGGAAAATCAGCAATACCATTCCCATCAGTATCCTGTTCAATACCCATAGTGCCATAAATGTCTTTAAAATAAGCACTCCAGTAGTTGCCCATGAAATTTGTGTATGTTTCACCGTTATAGTCATAGGTCATTTCAAAAACGGAATTCCAGATGGTAGCGGAGTTCGTAGAATGTGCGCTATCATTTATGAAGTTATTTGTGAAAACCAGATTATCGCGTGAATTCAGGAGTGAAAGACCCTCCCAGTTGTTTGATATGTTGTTCATCTGTAATGTATTGTTGTTCGAATAACCCAAAAGGATACCAAGCTGGTTCTTTGTGATTGTGTTCTGAAATAAAAAGTTATTGTCAGAAGAAAGCATATTGATGCCCCAGTCATTGTTCGAAATAGTGTTGTTTGCTATTAGACTATAGCTCGAAGCAAGCAAGGAAATGCCGTCATCTGTGTTCGATACAGTCACATTTTTTATCCACGTACCCACCGAGTAGGCAAGTAATAGACCCACACTATTCTTCGTTAGCGTTAGGTCTCTCACGGTTATATTTATGGAGTCTATGATCCCAACAAAGCCGGCATCCTTTGGTATCTCTCGTTCTGACTGGTTGAGCCAATAATAAATGGGCTTTCCATCTACGCGGTTACTTGTATCTATATCATGGTAGAAGTAGGGCAGACTATCACCAGTAACACCAAAATTATAATAATTGCCTTCCATCATGTTGTCGGTTAAGGTGCTGTTGCCTGAGTTCTCCAAGTGGATACCAACCTTTTTATTTGCACTGGCTTTGTTACCTGCCAGGGAATTACTGGCTGAAGAAACCAAGTAAAATCCCATTTCCGTGTTCAACGATGCGACATTACCTTCTAAGAGGTTCCTGTTAGAAGACGTTAAGCTAATGCCGCTCTTGTTGTTTGAGTTTACCCGGTTGTTGATTAAAATGTGGTTGTTTACTAATTCAAGGCCAAAGCCATCATAATTGTTCGCATTTGCAACATTATTAATTAACGTATTATTATATGATGCATTGATGAAAAAGCCATACTGATTGTTCTGGTTTGCAGTATTATCAACAAAAGAATTGTCGTTTGAGTAAAACAAGAAAATACCATCGTAAGTGTTCAACTGGACATTGTTTTTCCCTATTGTGTTATTGTGCGAGCCCGATAAGCGAATACCATATCCGTTGTTCGATACATCATTGTTGCACACTGTATTATTATGCGAGCTATACAAACGAATCCCATACCGGCGATTTAGCTTTACTGTATTGTTGGATATTGTGTTATAGTTCGAATTAGTCACGTAGATGCCATCGCCAATGTGATCTGACGCGACGTTGTTTATGAGTCTGTTTTTGCTTGATTCCGACAAGAAGAAGCCATAAGCGTTGTTTATTGCCATATTATCTGTAATATCGCAGTGATGAGCGCTGATATACAGTCCTGCGTAATTATACTGCTCCGCTTCATTCTTTCCCGTTGCGTTTTTCACCGTGAGCCCATTTATATGCACATGGTCGGCTGTCACCGTCAGTACATGATCATTCACTCCCTCAGGAGACTCAACAATTGTATTTGCAGGTCCGTTTTCAGATCGAATCGTCAACCTCTTGTTCACTTTCACGCTCTCGAGGTAAGTACCATCTCTCACAATAATCGTGTCGCCCGCAGCAGCATTGTCCACCGCCCCTTGAATCGTTGCATAATCGTCGGGCACGTAGTAAATAGTCGCAGAAGAAACCGTTGAATCCGATGCCCCCGCATTTACGGCGATAACACATCCAACCACCACCAAAGCCATTAAAAATGCCGATACTATACAAATGGTTCTATTTCGCATTTTTGTCTCCTTCTTTCCCCCGCCCTCAAAGAAAGCCTATTTAACATTTACCTCTGTATCTATTTATACTTTGTGGAATTTACTCATTATAAACTTTACCTGTTTCATGTCTAATTACCATGCCGTCAAGTTGGTCTTGCGAACCCACAGATAGCGCAGTCATTTTATAAAGGATCTTCCAAAACTACGAAAAGAATATCGCAAATCTAGATCGGGTCCCGAAATACCTATTGCTGATGAAAAAAGGATGGGCATTCTGGAAGATTTTATTGTGGCATAATCCGCTGGAATGTCTATTCGTTCCGTAGATGCCGTTCCAGAGAGTAGCAATACCAGGACGGTAAATGCAACACCGATAGCTATACATATATGCTTTTTAGTTTCACAACTCATATTACCGGATATTTAGAGAATTTATCATAGTTCCATCTCTTCTTTTGTGTATATGACGAATTTACCATTATTATAAAATAATGGGAAATATTGTAGATTATGATTGGTGCACCGCATCTTTACAATCCCAAGATGTCGCTCTAATATGTCCCTTTCCCTTTTGAGGTCCAGGTGTATTATCGCATCAGCAAGAAACTCCTCAACACCATATTTACCATACTTTGTATCTCCAGGATACATTTCTGAGATTAAAAAACTTGTTAGCCCTGTTTCTCTTAGCCCTTCGAAAAAGAGATGCGCCTCTCTACGAGGGTTCTTAACGGTTGTTAAAGAATATAACGCATTAAGAGGGTCTATTACTATCAAATCATAGCTCTCCCGCTTTAAGAGGTCGTCCAGATAATATGTGACTTTTTTCATCGCATTAAGCTCAAATTTCATATCCAACTGGGTCGCAGTATCTATCATTTTATGGCTCACAATAGCCAATTTTTCGCTCTCTTCTACCATTCCCAGCGTTTCCATCTGCTGCTTCAAACTCGGTACCGCCTGTTCTAACGTTATATACAGTCCCTTTTTGTCACCTATCACTGCGTTATTATATAAAATGCTGTATGCGAAGGAACTTTTCATACAGCCAGCAACACCACAAATTAGCGAGATTGTTCCTTTTGGTATGCCTCCCTCCAACTGCTCATCCAATCTGTCTATATATGTCTTTATTCTTTCCATCTCATTTAACATAACAGTTACGTATAAATAAGGGACAAAAAATGCAGGGATATGAATGCGATGTACTGGTAGTGGGTGCGGGTCCCGCAGGTTCGGTTGCCGCTTTATACTGCTCTAAACAAGGACTAAACACCGTTCTTATCGAACGGGCTAATAAGATAGGCGCACATACGAATACAAGAATTGATTCGTCTACTGATTTTGGACTCACTGAGATCATAAAGGAAATGGAATTGAAAACCGAGAACCTTGTTTATAAATCGAAATGGCATTCGCCCTCTGGGCGTTCATTTATTTTGGACTCGAAAATAGGCGAATATTATTTCAAACGAGGACCCGATTCCGATTCATTCGAGTGTGTAACCGTAAGCAAAGCTATAAAAAATGGTTGTACGCTTTTTTTAGATACAGCGGTTGAAGAGATCAACAAAGATGGAGGGAGGTTTGATGAAGTAATAATATCACAGGGTACAGAGAAGATTGTGATAAAACCAGAGATAATTATCGCCGCAGATGGTGGAAATTCTATCTTTCACAGATATTTCGATAAACGATTTGTTGAGAAAAAACGAGTAGCATATGGCGTAACTGGAAAGAATTTTATACAACCAGACACCTCGGAGATTTATTTCGATTCCGAGCTTGCACCCGGCGGATATTTTTATCTAGTAACATGTCTTAATGGGATTTCATCGGCCGGGATTATATTGGATTCAAACAAAATGCAAAAGAATGCAGGCGATTATTTTTATGACTATCTCAATGAAAATTCAAAGATTGCTGACAGGCTTAATCCCATTACCAACAACTTCGTAGGGTATGGAGAAATATTTGATTTAGATACATATTTCTATGAAAATCTTCTTTTTGTTGGTGATGCTGCTGGACTAATAGACCCTTTCTTAGGATATGGAATGATACCCGCTATAATAAGTGCTTATTGCGCTGGTAAACATTCTGTAAATGCAGTAAATAATAAAGACTATTCATTATTAAATCGTTACGCTATGGATATCAAACAAAGATTTACAAAACGACTTCCTCACCTTTATCGCAAAGTGTTCAATTCCCTTGATAACGATGATTTTGATTTGCTCATCGAAATGTTGGAAGGGTTGCAAAGTAAGATTGACATAGACGAATTGCTATCCCAATTGGATAGCTTGGAGTGCGAACCATGAGAAATCTGAACTCTCAGGCTCCTTATCATATCTCAAAACTATTACTATCAATGTGTGGTACAAGTTAGATTAAAATAAATATGTTTAGTTATGGTAATTGAATGTGATGTCTTGGTGGTGGGGGCAGGACCCGCAGGTAGTAGCGCGGCAAGAGCGGCAGTCGAAGCAGGTGCAAAAACGATATTCATTGACAAAAAGAAAGAAATAGGTGTTCCGGTCCAGTGTGCTGAAGCTATTGGAGAATACCTCATCCCTTTTTTGCCTTTCAAAATACCAGGAGAGCAATTGATTTGGAAAATTGATGGAATGCGCTTTTGGGCTGAAGCCATCACAATAGAACGAAGAGGAGGAATATGGTCAGGTTATGCTATAAGCCGGGAAAAATTTGATAAGTGGCTTGCTAACCGCGCAATTGGATCCGGTGCTAAATTTTACTTTGAAACAGAGTTAATAGACCTGGAATTCAACGAAAAATACCATGTTACTAAAGCGATTGTGAAAACAGGAACTGGGATAAGAGAGATCAAACCAAAAGTGGTTATTGCTGCGGATGGAGTGCACTCAAAAGTCCTGAACAAGCTTGGTTTTACCAACCTCAAGGATAAATGTGGTGAAGTGGTGAGTTTTGAAATGAATAATCTGAATTTACATAAACCCTCGTATGAGCAATTGTATATAGGGGATTTTGCACCAGGAGCGTACGCTTATATTTTTCCGTTATCTAAAAGCAGGGCTAATGTTGGTGTTGCATCATTATTCCCGACCAAAAAATTAGAGCGATGTTACGCGGAGTTTTTGGAAATTCCAAAGGTGAAGAAACAACTTAAAGATGGAGAAGAGGTAATAGAAAAGAGTGGCTGGGCGCCAATTCATTATCTCGCTGATAAATGGGTATATGGAAATGTTTTACTGGTGGGAGATGCAGCAGCTCAGAATTTTAAGCCTTTTATAGAAGGTATCCTTCCAGGAATAATTTGCGGAAATGTAGCAGGAAAAACAGCTTATAATTTCATCACTGAGAGAAATTTACTCGGTGATTATCAAAGATGTATAAAAGATAAATTAGGGGAACTCTTTTTAGAATCTGATCATCTCTTAGACATATTATATGAACTGGGTAAGTCATTGGATAAAAAAGAGCACTTAGTACGCCTTGGTCTTTTTGCGAATGTTTTCTCTTTAAAAGAGATAACAAAATTAAATTTTGAAGATTATAATGCACTAAAAAGGAGATTGGCTGACAGGGATAATAGTAAAATTATATAGGATGAAAAAGAGATTGAGAAATTTGGAGAAGCGTAAATTATCCGTTATCCTATTTATAGTTATAGCCATATGCTTGACATTTTTAATGACCATAAATACGGTAGCAGTTGCTGATATGTTAGCATTAAAACCAATGGGATATCCCCTATTTACCCAAATTTTTTTATTGATAATGGCTTTCCAAATAACCATAACTTGGATATTGATACTTGAAGTTAAAAAAGTATCTAAATCAAGCGTATGGAATAGTATATTCATCGCAAATTTTTTCTGCATATTAATTACACTAACACAAGCTGCAATATTAACAAACTTATATAATGTTTCAAATATTGTAAATTTAATTCTAGTTTTATCTGCTTTATTTTACATATGTGGGCATTTCTTTGCTAATATGACATCATATCTTTTAATAAAACCGATAATTAAAGAAATCAGATTATTTAAAATTAAACACCTCGCTTTCTGCATCTTTTTTATGGGATTAACATATTTTATAATTCCCATTCTCGATTTTAAATTTCCAAACATACATCTTTCCATGCTTTTAATCCTATTCTTATTATTATTTATTGGAATTGTCTCTTCTTTTATATATTATTTATTCAAAATATCCGCTAGTTTTGCAAAGATTGGATTTGTTCGTGAACCCTTTTTTGTTGGGGGTATTGGTGGAGTAACTTTTGCCTTATCTGTTGCTTTGATTATTTTAAATTTTTTTGTGTATATAAGTATCAATAGTCGTTCAGAATTATTTTTTTATATGCTTTTTTACTTAATTTCTTGTCTCTTCACTATAGTCTATTATATTCGCTTTGTCATCGAATATCCTTCTCTCCTCCAACCCAAATGGAAAGCCTTGGTGCCTTTTGATTTTCCAAAAGTTACCGCCGCTGTAACCCTTGCATTCTTAGCAGCTTCCCTCTACTTAACAGCAAAAGAATACCCTAATTTCATTATCTATCAAAACATTTCGTACCTCGTCGTTGCCGCTTTCTTACTGCCTTTCTTTCTTGCCGTCATATTGGTTTTCACGTATCTAAAAACCGTTTCAACCAGAATAAAAATGAGATACTGGGTATACCTGAAATATGGCGTATACATCCACTTAACCGTAACATTCTACGTCTTCTGCCAGATATTCCTCTCCTGGAACAATGCAACAAGCATCACGAAGATGCTATGTGCTATGTTTGGACTTGCCACTTTCGCATTTTACATGTTCTTTGCCCTGGACCTGCGTAAAATTATCGAAGACCTGAATATCAAACCAACGTTCGATGGATTGGACATCCTTCGATACACCGTATCCCTCAGCTCATTCTTCTTCATTATCTTCTTTGGGATTTCTTTCACTTATGGGAAGACATTCGCAGTTTTTGGTTTTGAACTCGTCTCATATCCGATTATCCTCTTCCTCATAGGTTTCTCCTTGATTGCATTATGGATCTATTTACGCGTCACGCATAAAGGTCTCAAAGAGATTAGAGAAAAGGTTATATGGGGTAATGCATCATATATCGCCGCTTTTATTGCTTTTCTTCTAGTCTACCTCATCTACGCCTCTTTAAGCACCTACATGCAGCGCTTCCCTTTCCGTGATCTCTCCTTCATAGGATACTTCCTCACTATGATATGCGGGATAGCTGCTATAGTGACATTGAGGATGGAACCCAAATACAAAGAAACCGGTGAAGAGGACATTACAAGTCTTTTAAATTCTCGTGCATACCTCTTTTTGAGGACAGACTATCTTGAGGGTCTGTGGGAAACGGCAGTAGATAGATATGTAGGAGAAGAAGGAATAAGAATCTGTTTTGATCCATCGGAACGTAGATTTGACCTTGAAAATGCGGATGAGCCCACGAAGCATAAAATAGCCGTTTGGATACTCCTCGAGATGCATAAGCTACAATATATGGAAAAGATCATGAAGCAGTCAATAGAAGAAACGAAAGAAGAAATTGCGACGATTCTTAAAGAGAAGGTGTTAATGCTACCGGAAGATTTACGATCTCAGTTTGATGTAGATGTGTATTACCCCCTGCTATATGAAAAAGTAGTTAATAAGCTGATAATACACCTGGAAGCTTTCATTCCTTTCGCTGAGCAGGAAAAGATTTTTAACATGTTGAAGAGAAGAGATGAAAAATATGGGTGCATCCGTTTCGAGGGGGACGAAATAAGGATAAAGGAAGGGGCGAGGTTATCCCGAGATGAGTTCTTTAAAATTTTCAAATATTATCTTGAATCCCTGGAGGACAAGTTCCCGTTCAAACCTTTTCTACTGTACGAACTTGTAAGAGAAGAGATAAAAAAGGAGCTGGAACCCTATGATATTACAGTTGGTAATTTGCTTGATATTGTGCCAACGGGTTTAGAAGAAATGGATAAGGTAATGGGTGGTGGGTTAGCAAAAGGGAGTTCAACCCTACTCATTGCAGAAGAAACGAAAACAAAGCATAAGATTCTGCTCTCTTTCATCAAACAGGGACTGAGAGCGAGAAATGAGGTCATTTATGCTACTGCTAAACGTCCAGCCCGGCAGATACAGGGCGAGCTGCTAATAGATATTGATGAATTAAAGAATTTCATGTTACTTGACCTATATGAGAATATTTATACGGAGGAGCGAGTTTATAAAGTGGTAGAAGAGGAGCATCGAATAATCGTTCCTTTGAACAAGATAATGTTTCAGCGCAGCATTGTAAAGGCAATAAAGAGCTATCCAAGGGATTTGCCAAAGATGGTTGTTATTGATGTATACGACAACTTTTCAAGATATTACAGTCCTGAAGAGGTACAGAAGATACTGCAAGCTCAAATAGATGGGTTAAAGAGGTGGAATTGCACCTGTTTAATCGCACTTGACCCTTATTCTTACTTGATAAGAAAGCAGGGCGAGGAAGAAGTGAAGAAGAATTTTGATAATGTTATGATACTATCAGGCGAGGATAAGAATGCCTCGATTTTCATAGAGAAGTTGTATCATGGCACACCGTCTAAACCTGTTATTCGTTTACAGTAGGAGATATGGCGATAGCATGTTTTTTCTTCCTTTTATGTGCAACCGAGATTTTACCTACTATTCTTACTGATTCGTATGCACCGTCATGAGCTAAAAAGGCGAGTAGATATAGCCAGGGAAGAAGGGTGAGGATGCACAAGCTTAGCAAACCCATTTTCATGCAGAATCGGTATGAGAAGAGGAATTCTACCAGCTTATGTGTCGCATGATTGTCCACATAATCATTCCCCTTTTCATCTGCAACACCCATTAATATCAGGATGACCAGAGGTATCCACAGAAAGTTTAACATCTGAGTTAGAACGAGAATTGAAATCAAAGCGATTGAACACATCTTAAAGATTAAATTGTCAATCTTTCCGGTAAACAAAACGGCAAAAAGGATAGCGAATAGAATTGTTGCTGAGACCGAATCAAAGAGCGATACGCAGATCCAAATTAGCACTATGATAGGCGCTATCACTATCGCTTTTTTCTTGCTGAATGTATCTTCATCGAAGGCATCATCAATATATTTCAGCCCCGCGCCTATTATTGCGAAAGCAAGAATGATTGCGATTTGCGATATGAGCGCGCAATATAAAGAGCCCATATATTAATAATATTCGTTTTGACATTTTTTTACATTGTATTTCTTTAATCGTGGTTTTTATATTAGGTTTACAGATCAACCACAGTTGATAGCTTACGGTAGTGTTCATGCAATTCTCGCCCCCACGATAGGGCCTTTTCATCATCACCTATCAAGGCGCTATTACGATCATAGACCCCATTGTCCGCAAAGAACCCGAGATAAAAAATACTGTCAGTAAGAGTAAGGGCTAATTTTATATCTTCATTCATCGCGAATAAACTAAGGTTGGGCTCCTGTAAAAAACTTTTAAAAGCTTCTTCTGTTTCCATCAATCCAACTATATCCTCCAATACGTCATTCGTTACGATGAGTTCTACATCAATCCTTCTTCTCTTCACCAATTCTTCAAGTAATTTTAGATAATCTAGATGAAAGACGGGATAAATGCCCTTCACTTCGTTTGCGGTTTCCAATATTTGAAGTAAGGTCGTATGCGATTTGAAGATGTCTGCAGTTGTATCGGATAGAAGAGAAGAATTGCTCAAAGCCCCTATCTTGTCGAGCAAAGGTAGTGGAATACCGCTGAGGTCATGCACAAGCCAGAAGTCCTCGTGCTTCTCCAGCACTTCTATCGCATCCATAATATCCACTAATTTTAAGACCATGACCTCTCCGATTTTCGTCAGTGCATAACCCCTATCTTCAGCCTGAAAAACAAGATTAGCTTTTTTAAGTTCTCTTAACGCATGTATTGCCGTTGTAGAACTAACACCCAGCGGATCTCGTAATTCGCGTAGTGGTTTCTTACCAGTTTTCAAGGCAATCAGGATTCTTCTTCGCAGATCCGAGCAAGCAGCGAGGTGAAGGGTGTTGCGAATGATTTTTGGCTTATTTTCTTTATCTGCTTCGGTCATCGCTTTTGTTTCACCTACTTCGCTTATCTCCCGCGCTATTATTGCTTATCCCTGTTGTAATAGAAAAAGGTTAGCCATATAGTCAAGAGTACAAAACATTGCTCGAAGGTGGCAATATTGCCGAAATGCATTAAGGTTTATATACACCCCTGCATAATATGCTTACATATAGTTCCTACAAAGGGATCGGGCATAGATAAAAAGGTGAAAAAAAAAATGAGAGGACCGGAATCGAGAAGTAGATGGGAAATCATCTTGGACATATTAAGGGTAACATCCGAAGGCGAGGGTAGAGCGAAGAAGACGCGAATTATGCAGTATGCATACCTGGACTGGCGAAATTTTCAGAGGCATTTTGGCTTTCTCCAGGAGAAAGAATTTATAAGTGATCACACTGATCCAAAAGAAGGGACAAGTTACTATCTTACAGAAAGAGGTATAGACTTGATGGGGCGATTAAATGCAGTGCAGAAGATGCTGCGATGAACCTTAAATTTTCTTTTGGAACCGATGCTTCTGAATGAAAATCCAAACTTTTAATGTAAATGTTTTTATACTTACAAAATAGGAGTATTTACACATGATACTAATAAATATATGTGGCAGGTATGGAAAGATAGGGCAGAAGGAGAGAAGAAGATGGTAAGAATAGAGCCGAGAAGCAGATGGGAAATTATCTTGGATATATTAAAGGTGATCGAGGTAGGAGAGGGTAGAGCGAAGAAGACACGAATTATGCAGAATGCATATTTGGATTGGAGAAACTTCCAACGGCATTTTGGCTTTCTCCAGGACCACGGTTTTATAGGAGATCATGAAGATTCTAAAGGTGGGACAAGTTACTACCTTACAGAAAAAGGTATAGACTTGATGGGGCGATTAGAGGAAGTGGAGAAGATGCTGAAGTGACCCTTTTCTTTTGATTACGACTATACTAAGCGAGAGTAAAAAGAGAGGGGGAAAAATTGTGAGCTATACAAAACATAGAAGCCGATGGGACATCCTGCTTGATATACTAAAGGTGATATCCGAGGAGGAAGGAGTGAAAAAGACACGCATCATGCAAAAGACAAATTTGGATTGGAGAAGTTTTAAGAAATATTTTGACTTCCTCGTGGACCATAGCTTTTTAAGAGTAGGTGACGAATTGGGCAAAAGGAAGAGCTACAAGCTTACAAAGAACGGGCGGAATTTGTTAGTGGAATTGCAAGAAGTGACGGAGATGATTCAAGAATAAAACGTTATGAGTGAAGTACCCGGCACTGTCTAAAAACTAAGTGTTTTATCACCGCGGAGATCGTCGAGGGCGCAGAGTTTAAGAGCGTTTCAATCCACGCACTCTGCGGTAAAACTTAAGGATATTGTGATTTTACTCGAAAATTCGACTGTGCCTTTTAATGTGCCAAAATCATTTGACATTATGAGAGGAGATATAGGATAGGATAGAGGGGGAAGAGCTAAATGGAAGAGAGAGGCCTACTGGGAGATATAAGGATAATAGCATTAATATTACTTGTCATTGCCGCTTTGGTTGCCATTTATGTTTATCCACCGCCACCTGCAGATGCGGGGATCGACGGCAATCTAAAATATGGTCTGGATTTAGTGGGTGGGTCATGGCTGCAGTTGAAATTAGAAGGCACCTTAGTGGGGATAAACGCATCTGTTAATGAAAGTACGGTTGCTACGTTCCTTGAAAAGGAGCTGGATACCGAAGTTAATTATTACAAGACTGATAGAGAGACAGTATATGAAATAAGGAAGAGTGTCTCAAAGGACAAATTATCCGAATTACTAACAGGAGTTAATGGTAGCATAACGAAGAAACCTGATGGCAAAGATTATTTCGAAGAGAGTGTTATTCCGGAAACGCGAGACGAAACGAAACGGATAATAGAGACAAAGCTAAACATACTTGGATTAGCGGACATTAAGCCAAGAACGGTTGGAGAGAACTTTATCCTTATTGACCTTGCGGGTGTGGACATCGGGACGGCAAAGAGAATAGTAGGTAATCCCGGAAAGTTTGAGATACGAATCCAGACAGAAGGTGTAAGAGGCGATATAGAGAAAGGGCAAAGATTGGATGAGATCGCGAACATCAGTGCGCATGTCATTTATGGCAGCGAGGGGATAGAAAGCAGAAGCGTGGGCGCAATGCCAGAGCGTGAGAAAGATGATAGACCCTGGGGTGCTACATTTACGTTAAAGGAGAAAGGCGCGGTCGCATTACGAGATGCTGCTATTGAATACAATGCGACCGAGGATAGAGAGAATCACGAACTCGTAATGCTGCTTGACGAGGTGGTTGTGTATAGTGCGTCTTTATCACCTGATCTTGCGATAAAAATGAAAGAGAAGCCGCAGTATGGCTTGCGTGCAGAAACAGGAGTGGGAGATGAAGGATTTAAAGAGGCAAAGGAGCTGATAATACACTTAAAAGCGGGCGTATTACCCGTAAATGTGATTATAATAGGCTCAGGCGAAATACCCGCTTACTTAGGGGCGCAATTCAAGGAAGGAGCAGCAATTGCTGGATTATTTGCGCTTATTCTCGTTACAGTTGTCGTCTTCTTGCGGTACCGGGAGAAGAAGATAGTATTGCCGATGTTCTTTGCACTTCTTAGCGAGGTAATCTTGATATTGGGCTTTGCCGCGGCGATAGGATGGCAGATGGATTTGCCGAGCATTGCGGGAATAATCGCGGTGATAGGCACGGGAGTGGATCAATTAGTGATAATAACAGATGAAGTGCTTTCGGGTGGTCGGTCCTCCAAGAGCATGTATCGTAAACGGATCTCATTTGCATTTGGTATAATCTTCGTTTCCGCTGCAACCACAATCGTGGCGATGCTTGCTCTTGGTTTGATGGCTCTTGGCACATTGAAGGGTTTTGCCATTGTAACCATCGTTGGACTGCTAATAGGGATTTTCATTACAAGGCCTGCTTATGCGCGGATAATAGAAGATATATTGTGAAGAAAAGCGCAAGACTTTTTATACCCCTCGAATCCGGATAACCCGCACCGAGGAATATATGCATGATGTCACCGCCGTCAACAATAGGGAAGAAGCTATGCTCAATCTTTATCCGCTCAGCGAGCGAAAGGTCTGCGTTCGGCGGCACATGCGTGCCATTAGTGTAAGTCCTACCACGCCGATGATATAGACCAATTCGTCCAAATAAACTGCTACATCGCCTTTTTCTTCTTGTCCTGGAAATCCACATCGTCAGGCGAAGTTTTGAATGAGTACACGCAACAGTGATAGCGCGAAACACCTGCATCTGCGTCATCTCATAGACGAACATCTGCATGTGCTGCTCTATCTCATCATATACAGGTGAAAGTGCCCTTCAAGATATCGTGCTCCGCAGTGATAAAAAGAAGTATAGCCGAAGAAGCCAAGGCCCGGATTTGAACCGGGGTATAGCTGATCTGCAGTCAGCCGCGTGTGCCTCTCCGCCACCTTGGCACAAACTTCCCTTATAAGGTGAAGAAAGTTTGATTAAAGAAAAACCTTTTGCCGATATAAAAACCATCAGAAATTAGAGAAAAATAAAGAAAAAGTGCACTTCACAACTCAGATTTCATCTGAACCCAGCAATAGGTTTACTAGTGCGGACGTTAGTAGCTGCGGGCTGAAAATCTCGGTTTTCACCTTGATTCTTACACCCCAACTCTATCAAACCGTTCTTCTAACGGTGTCCTTAAAGAGGCCTTTTTTTAGGGATGGCTTCGAGCTTAGATGCTTTCAGCTCTTATCCATTAGCGCGTAGCTGCCCGGCGATGCCCTGTCGGGCAACCGGTACACCAGTGGCGCCGCTGCTCTGTTCCTCTCGTACTAAAAGCAGCTTCCCCTCAGACCTCAAAACACCCCCAATAGATAGCAACCGACCTGTCTCACGACGGTCTAAACCCAGCTCACGATCTCCTTTAATAGACGAACAGTCTTACCCTTGGCTGCCGATGCACAGCCAGGATGGAGAAAGCCGACATCGAAGTAGCAATCCTCCAGGTCGATATGGACTCTCGCTGGAGACAACTCCGTTATCCCCGGGGTAGCTTTTCTGACGTCTTTAGGCCCTACCAAAGAGCCATAAAGGTTCGTTAGACCCGACTTTCGTCTCGTGACTTCCTGCTATGCGAAGTCACGTCAGGCTGACTTTTGCTCTTGCACTCTACGGTGGAGTTCTGACCCACCTGAGTCAACCTTAGGGCGCCCTCGATATCTTTTCAAGGGCATGGCGCCCCACCTAAACAGCCCACCTACCGGTGTTCTCTTTTCGAGTAAGGGTCACAACTTCGGATGGGTAGTGTTCCATTGGCAGCTCTGTGTTTCCTGGCGAAAACACTTCTTCGCC
Source organism: Candidatus Methanophaga sp. GoMg3.2 (assembly GCA_013180565.1). The sequence goes on from QBUN01000425.1 coordinate 19,251, forward strand.
TCCTACCTACGCTATACATCCGAAGGCGTAACTCAACGACAGGCTGCTGTAAAGCTCCACGGGGTCTTCGCTTCCCCTTGGGGGTCCCTGGACTTTTCACCAGGATGTTGACTTCGCCGGTTTCCAGCTAGGGACAGTAGAAGGCTCATTCCTTCATTCGTGCAAGCCGCCAATTAAGCGGCTAGGTACTACGCTACCTTAAGAGGGTCAGAGTTACCCCCGCCGTTTATAGGTCCTTCGTCCCCTTGTAAAGGGCTTTCAGATACCTACACTGGGCAGGAGTCAGTGACCGTACTCATCCTTACGGACTTGCGATCACTTACGTTGTTATTAGACAGTTAGCCTTCCCTTGTCACTGCGACCTGCCTTTTACAAGGCAGGCACCCCTTCTCCCGAAGTTACGGGGCTAATTTGCCGAATTCCCTTAGCTGGATTTCCCCGACACGCCTGAGCCTTCTCAGCTAGGGGCACCTGTGTCGGTTCTCGGTACGGACATTCAGCCGCCCTTTTCACGGGCTCCTGGGCTTAACTGACTTTCGCCATCACACATTCGCCTACTTCTCGCCATTACGGCTCTCCATAGGGTTCGGTGCTTGGACGGCGCGACAGCGCCGCTCAATCTACCCGGAAGCGTCAGGTGTGCTCGAAGCACATAGGCTGAATGGCGCAGGAATATTAACCTGCTTCCCATTTGACATGCTCCAATTAGGACATATCTTAGGACCGGCTAACCCTTGGCTGACGAACATTGCCAAGGAAACCTAGCCCCTTCGGCGATCGGGATTCACACCCGACTATGCTGCTACTATCACCAGGATTCTCGTTTCTGCACGGTCCACATCCCCTCACAGGGATGCTTCTGCCCATGCAGAACGCCCCTCTACAGGATATCCTTTCAGATCCCTGAGGTATCGGTGGTCGGCTTAAGCCCCATCCATTTTCGATGCCACAAACCTCGACTGGTGAGCTGTTACGCACTCCTTAGAGGATAGCTGCTTCTAAGCTAACCTTCCAGCTGTTTGTGGTCTGCAACGCTCTTTAGTGTTAACACTTAGCCGACACTTAGGGACCTTAACCTCAGTCAGGGTTCATTCCCTCATGGACTGGGAGCTTACCCCCCAGCCCGGACTCCAGTCTTCTACGACGATAGCGCCTTCGGAGTTTGACAGGGGGGCGAAGTCTTTCGACTTCGGATCCCCCAATCGGTGGCTCTACAACGCTATCCATCTCAGACCGGGTCATGCTACGGCATGTTTCGAGGGGAACCAGCTATTGCCGGGTTCGATTGGCCTTTTACCACTAAACATAGGTCATCCGAGAGATTTGCAAATCATCACCGGTTCGGCCCTCCATCCCCCTTTCGGAGAACTTCAGCCTGCCCACGCTTAGATCACCCGGCTTCGGGTCATATCCCTGTGACTCCACGCAGTTCATACGTCGTTCCTCTCCATACATAGGATGCGAACTGTTGGTTACCCTACGGCTCCCCTTTTACGAGTTAGCCTCGCCACAGAGATATACTCCCTGGCCCGTTCTCCAGAACGTACGATACAACTCTGTTCTGCAATCTTCGTACACATCCCTCACGAGATTTTCCTTCAGACTACGTCATCACTTTCAAGCCATATCACTCTATCGCCATTTAGTTTCAGGCTCTTTTCACCTCCTTACTTGGGGTGCTTTTCAGCTTTCCCTCACGGTACTATTACGCTATCGGTCTCAAGACGTGTTTAGTTTTGGAGGTTGGTAACCCCCAGCTTCCCGCAGGAAATTCAACCTACGGTACTCAAGTAAAGACTCAAGCCCTCTATCTTACGCCTACGAGGCTTTCACTCTCTATGGCGCCGTGTTCCAACGGACTTTAACTTCAATAGGGCGGGCTTTATATGAGTCATACTTACAACCCCACATCTTCCTTCTCTTTCGAGAAGGAATTCGGTTTGAACTGTGCCGATTTCACTCGCCGTTACTCACGGCATCTCAATTGATTTCTCCTCCTGCTCCTACTAAGATGTTTCAATTCAGAGCGTTCCCGATCCTTACGGATCGACATAAAAATGTCAAGAGTTCTTATTAGGGCATCCCCGGTTCTAAAGCTCCTTGTGCTTACCCGAGGCTTTTCGCAACTTGGCACGCCCCTCATCAGCGCTTGAGCCGAGCCATCCACTAAATGACATAAATCACCAACATATAACCTTGCTGAGCTCATTAAATGTCTGAGTTGCAAAGTGCGTATGATAACTTCATCTGACAGCAACTGCCATCTGTAACTTCCCTAACAACAAGCAAGTCGTTAGGTGCATTCACATTCCAGGAACATGGACTCGCTGGGATTTGAACCCAGGGCCTTCGCCTCGCAAAGGCGACGATCTTCCACTGATCTACGAGCCCCAAATTTATCCCAGCTATTTGCTTATTTGATATGCTATGATTTAAACTAGACCCCAAACCTAACTTGATACTCTTTCAGCTCTGATTGGTTTTAAAAAAATTTAGGAGGTGATCCAGCCGCAGATTCCTCTACGGCTACCTTGTTACGACTTAGCCCCCCTTACGAGACTTAGGTTCGAACATGCCAAAAAACATGACCTCACCTAAATCCCACTCGGCTGGCTTGACGGGCGGTGTGTGCAAGGAGCAGGGACATATTCACCGCACCATTTTGAGATGCGATTACTACGGATTCCAGGTTCACGAGGGCGAGTTGCAGCCCTCGATCCCAACTAAGGATAGTTTTAGGGGTTTACCTTCCCCTTTCGGGGTCGATACTCATTGTACTATCCATTGTAGCACGCGTGTAGCCCGGAGGATTCGGGGCATACTGACCTACCGTGGCCCGCTTCTTCCTCCACCTTAGCGGCGGCAGTCCTCACAGAGTTCCCATCCTCCTTACGGAGATGCTGGCAACTGTGAGCGCGGGTCTCGCCCGTTGCCTGACTTAACAGGATGTTTCACGACACGAACTGTCGACGGCCATGCGCCACCTCTCAGCTAATCCGGTAAGGTCTTCAGCCTGACCTTCATCTTGCTGTCGCCTCCGGTGAGTTTCCCGGCGTTGAATCCAATTGAACCGCAGGCTCCACCCGTTGTGGTGCTCCCCCGCCAATTCCTTTAAGTTTCAGCCTTGCGACCGTACTCCCCAGATGGCGGGCTTAACGGCTTCCCTTCGGCACTGACATCACTCGCAGTAATGCCAACACCTGGCCCGCATCGTTTACAGCTAGGACTACCCGGGTATCTAATCCGGTTCGCGACCCTAGCCTTCGTCCCTCACCGTCGGACCCGGTCTGGTCAGACGCCTTCGCTACTGGTGGTCCCTCAAGGATTAACGGATTTCACCCCTACCCTTGAAGTACCTCTGACCTCTCCCGGTCCCAAGCCAAGCAGTATTCCCTGAAAGCTTAACCGTTGAGCGGTTAAATTTCCCAAAGAACTTACCTGGCCGGCTACGGACGCTTTAGACCCAATAATCGTGGCTACCACTTGGGCTGCCGGTGTTACCGCGGCGGCTGGCACCGGTCTTACCCAGCCCTTACTTCAAGTGCTTTTTAGACACCTGAACAGCCTCCATAGGAGGCACTCAGAGTTCCCTTATCGTGCTTTCGCACATTGTAAAGTTTTCGCGCCTGATGCGTCCCGTAGGACCTGGGTTCTTTTCTCAGAACCCATCTCCGGGCTCTTGCTCTCACAACCCGTACCGATTGCAGGCTTGTTGATCCATTACATCAACAACAACCTAATCAGCCGCAGACCTATCCTTGGGCGCCTCAGCTTTTGGACATCGTGCATTCCAGCTATCGATGCCCTATCCGGTATTGTCCCCAATTTCTCAGGGGTTATCCCGGACCCAAGGGCAAGTTATCCACGTGTTACTGAGCCGTCCGCCGGGTTACTTCTTCCGAAGAAGAAGCACCCTCGACTAACATGGCTTAATCGAACTCTGATGGCAGTAGCCTCTGGCAGGATCAACCAGTGTTGAAATTGACAATATTTTGCACACACCTACCTTAACCAATCAGATTTACTGGCTATCAAATTAGGCTTAAGTATCCATTGTCGGACACGAAAATACATCTACTTCATGTCCCCATAAGTACCATAATATACAATTGAATTGCCACTATAAAAACATATGCTCTCTTGAATGTTTTCTATCGTACCACTGCGTCCAACTCTTCTATGCTCATCTTTCTTTCCGCCAACCCCTGTTCTACTGCTTTCATACCTACCGCAACTGCTTCGCGCACATACATATCGTCGATTATACGTGTAGCAGAAACATCTAAAGCGCCCCTTTAAACAGCCGGAAAAAATCGCCCGCCATATCTACCACCCATCCTCGCTTTATGATGCCTAGACCAAGAGGTTGAAATAGCGATGCAAACCTCAGAATCATGTATTGTCTCTTTTATATCGCCGCTTCTACCGCCTTTGTTCGTCTTTTTGCATATCCCCCACTTATTCTTATCCCCTTTCACATCTATCCGATCAGCATTCAAGATCCCCTTACTATCTATAAAGCATTATTAATTACAGATGATGTGTCCTTCTTTGATATTTCATAATTAAAGATTCTTGCAAAGCAGAATCTATCTTTAATCGGTGTTTTTTAAAAAAAAGCGCTACGTACGCCATTATAGGAAGAGGAAATAAATGAAGATGCACGGGAGAGTATCATGAAAAATGGAGCCTGAGAGATTTGCTACGTTGAGAGCAGATGAAAAAGAAGCGAATAAAAAGATAGTGAAAGTGGGCGATTGTGAAGTGGACCTCGAAGAAGTGGTGCGAGACCTACGGGGAGTGGAGGACATCGCGACAGATATAATTAAGGAGATGGGCGAAAGGCGGGTGAAACAATGGAAACCAAAATTGAATATCTTAGCACATGCATCGGACATCGCAGAATGGGATAGTGTGCTTCTGAACAGGTATCACCCCTTATATACTAGCATACCAAGTACCCCCACAATTATGGAAGAGTCAAACCAAGCTAAGCTAAGCTTGCAGGACACATGTAAAGGGCTGTTTAAGCAATTAACATTTGCGCGTGATTTGCTCGAATTCGCTATAAAAGTCTTCGGTCGGGATAGGGAGATTGACATGGGTAGTTCGATCACGTATCCCACGATGAACACATCCATGCTAACGGGATTTTACACGAAGAATTTAGATGATATGGATAGAGCGTTATCATACGCAGAAGCACAACTATCAGAGTTATTACTCGCCGCTTATTTCGGGGCTGAGAGCGTATTAGAGTTTGAAGAGAAGGCACTGCATGCAGGCGCCCTTACCTTCCTTGCGATGGAGATAGCGGAAACTATAAAGATGTGCTGCTTTGAGTTCTTCAATGCGGGTAAACATCCGGCAACGGAATATTCTGATTCCCCGCCTGTTGAGATTGAGGTGGGGATGGGTACAGTTGATAGAACCAAACCGGTTATAGTTTTCTTCGGCAATAATTTCCTACCTGCATGGTTCGCCGTTGAGCACGTAAAGGCAAAGGGGTTAGAAGATGCAATAGAGATCTGTGGCGTGGGTGCGGTAGGGCATGACATACCGCGATTTTATAACGGGGGGAAGGTTCTCACATCCGCAGTAAAGGCAAGGAAGGTGACAAGAGCGGGCATACCAGATGTAGTTGTTGCCAGTGAGACATGTCTGGATTTTGATCTGGTGGCAGAAGCGAAGCGAGTAGATGCGAAAGTGGTTGCATATGGATATAAAGCGGGTAGTGGGTTAGAAGACCGATCTGATGATTCTGTGGAGGATATACTTAAAAATGTAATGGAAAATGACTTGCCAGGCGTGAGGATAACAATTCCGGAGAAAGCGGGCGAACTTGCTGTTAAATTGGCGATTGCTATAAAACAAAAAGGTAAGAGAAAAGAGAACTACTTGTTGGCTGAGCTAAAGAAAGAAGCGTCAAAATGTAACTCATGCGACCTCTGTACCCAGGTATGTCCAAATAAGCAGACAATAAGCAAGGCGATGGATGACGTGAACGCACTCGCAGCTATTTACGATAACTGTATATTTTGCGGTCTGTGTGAGAAAGCGTGCCCGGAAGGAGTTCCGATTATGGATTTGATTATGAGTGCTGCGGCTACAACAGGTAAGCTAAAAGGGGATAAATATCTTATGCGTGCTGGCAGGGGTCCTATGTCAGAATTAGAGTGGCGAGACTTGACGTTTGGGATTATCCTCGGTGGTAACGGTCCCGGGATGATTAACATTATCGGGTGTGGGAATTATCCGGGTTCAGAGCGCGAAGTAGCGGAAATGGCACGATATTTTCTGGAACGAAATGCTCTTGTCACTGTTTCCGGCTGCGTTGCCGCAGATGTTGCGAAATATTTCGATGAAAACGGTTTTTTATTCGAGCAATACATCGCGGCAGGCGTGCTAAAAGGGTTGGTGAATTTTGGCGGGTGCACTGCTATCTCGCATGTGCCCGCGGCGATCTATCGCGGTGCGTTGGTCGGCAGTGGATACACACCAAAGGCAAACTGGACGCAGATTGCCGATTATCTCTATGCACGATTACCCGTAGTAGTTATAATGTGGGGTGCCGCGACAGAGGAGATGTACGCAATCGCAGCGGGACTCGTGAGGTCAGGCATACCGGTAGTTATCGGTCCTTCCGACTTCAAGTTCAAAAGATATTTTTTGGGTGATAAAGATGACAGGAGCAAGTGGTGGATGTATGACGGCGTTACGGGCGAGAAGAAAGAGGTTGAGCCATGCCCTATGCACATGCTCGTGCCTGTGGATACGAAAGAGGAAGCAATAGCGATGTGTGCTAAGTTATTGCACCGACCGCTTGCGTTGCGGGATCCACGACTTGCGAGTTTAGAAGCGGAGAACGAAGCATATAAAAACTTCTTTGGTGAGTATTCTGATGATTGGCATTTGTATGTGCGATCAGAGCAGGAATTGCATGTGATGCGGCGTGCGGAATTACTGAGGAAGTTAGGGCAGGAACATGGCTGGGAGATAGAAGGTATGAAGATAAAGCGGGCAAGGCATAGGTCCGGGGAACTGATGGATATGCAAGAGTATAACAAAAGATACGGGATACAATTGGGCAGGTATTCGACGCTCGTGCCGAGGTTGATAACGAGGAAGGATATAAAATAGGAGGATAACAAGATGACAAAAGCGAAGCTGACAGAAGAAGAAGAAGAACAAGAACAAGCGAAAGATAGGCAAGAAATATGGGATGCCTTACCCAAAGGTAAGGTTTATCACGTACCAACGAATCCGGACGATTTTTTCACGGGAATCTCCTATGACATATCACCACGGCAGGCCGGGCAGAGGGTGAGGAAGCATGACATGTATTGCGAGTTAGGTGGTCCGAAGCAGAGATACAGTAGTTTCTTCTTTATCGAGGTGGTGAAAGGGGATGACAAGATAGAAGATGGACGCGTGGAGGTGATAGGACCAGAGATAAAGGAAATAGAGGGGCAATCGCTGCCTTTTGGTTTCTGGATACGGTATTATGGTAAGGAATTAACAGAAGATTATCTTGATTTGCTTACTCGATGGACGTATTTCGCATTGGAAGAAGGGGAAGGGTGGATGCTACTTAATACCCGCGACACAATATGGTTGCGATTGCACAAAAAAGATGCAGCTAAACATGATTTTGAGCACCTTGGCCAAGCGATGATAAATCTCTGCAAGATACAGTTCCCTCTGGTAGAGAAGGCAGATGCGAAGATTCTAATAGCTACTGAGGATCTAGGTGGGTCCGAACTCACAAAGGGAATAATAGATAACGTTTGCACACCCTACTGGGAGCGAGTGGATAAGCGTGCGAGGGCATTTTCTGACGGTGACGCAGATACCTTTTATGGCTGCACTATCTGCCAGACATTCGCGCCGAGTCATGTATGCGCAGTTGCACCGGATAGACCGCCCTATTGCGGGATAATCACATGGATAGGCGCAAAAGTAATGTGTGACCTTGACCCGTATGGATATATATTTGAGATGCCGAAGGGCGAATGCGTTGACCCCGAAGGCGGAGAATACACGGGCATAAATGAAAAGATCTATGAGAAGTCAAACCGGACTTACAAACGCGTGGTTATGTATTCCTCGATTACATATCCGCAGACGAATTGCGGATGTTTCGAAGCTGCCATATTCTATATTCCCGATGTTGATGGCTTGGGTCTGGTAGACCGGCGATATGGGGGTGAAACGCCTTTGGGTGTGACATTCTCTAAACTCGCGGGGCTTATAAGTGGCGGACAGCAGAATCATGGATATTGTGGCATATCTTCTAGAACGCCGAGATCGCGTAAATTTGTTCGTGCCGATGGTGGATGGAATCGTATAGTATGGATACCAAAGGAATATAAGCAAATTCTTACGGAATCCATTCCCGCAGAGATGTTTGACAAAATCGCAACAGAGGAAGACTGCATAGACGCAGAAGGACTGAGGGAGTTTCTTAAGCGTGTACACCATCCTGTTGTAACATTGTGGAAGGACGGAGAAACGCCAGACCCTCTGAATTTACCCCCTCCTAATACTGACTGGGATCAAGAGGAAGAGAAAAAGGCACGAGAAAAAGGGAAGAAGGTATTAACTATCCTTCCTCTTTAAAGAAGAAATCAAACCATTCCAACGCCCAGGAATTTACCGTCTCGTGATGGGCTAAGAACGTCTATGTTTAACCGCTTCACCAGTTCTTTATACCTATCGCGGATGGTAATCTCAGTTGTACCAGCGACTTTTGCTATCTCCTTCTCCGTTCGATATTCGCCACTTAAAACAGTGGCAATGTATATTGCCGCCGCTGCGGTCCCTATTGGTCCCCAGCCCTTTGCCATCCCGGTCCCATCATCATCTTGCAGTATCACCATGGCTTTTTCCCTTATCTCCGCACTCAACCCAAGTTTAGAGCAGAAACGTGGGATGTAGCGCGCGGGATCAGCGGGAGCAAGCTTTATCTCTAATCGCCTTAAAAGGAAAATGTACGCTCTCCTTATCTTCTTTAAGGGACTCCTTGAGACCTCTGCCATCTCTTTCAGTGTTCGTGGAACACCATACTGCCGGCAAGTAATATATAGCATCGCCGAAACTAACTCTTCTATGCTCCGTCCCTTGATTAGGCCGCGCTTCATTGCTTTCCTATATAATACTGATGTCGCCTCCTTGATGTTATTTGGCAGTCCAAGGGCACATGCCATCCTATCTATCTCAACAAGTGCAAAAGCAAGCGTCTTATCACTGGAATCGATACTTATCCCTCGTAATCGCCTCGTCCGTGCAGGTAACCCGGGCGTAGGTGTACCCAGCCCTTTGTCATGTATCCTATAACTCATAGGAGGACCGGTTCTTATCCTTTTAGAGGCTTGCTCCTCGTCATATGAACGCCACTCGGGTCCAAGATCCACGATATTCTCAGCGATCACTATCCCACAATCAGCACAGTAAAGTTCCGCATGCCGAGAATCAGTTATTACATTTTTTGATCCGCATTCGGGGCATTTCCTTATTCTCTCAGAGATAACTGCCATTTTATGTATCAACCTATTTTGTTTTCATTATATATAAAGAGATAGGTTATTGTGCAGTATTTAGTTGCGGAAGAAAAGATGCATCAACTCCTGTGCTCGTGCATCTAAGAGACCTAACTCTCCATTTTTCGCTGACGTTTCATCAAACCCACCCTTCTTCATTTTACTTTGTGCAAGTGAAGAAAAAATTGCAAAAGGCACTGGCTCTTTTGTATGTGTTCCCACAGAGACTGGCGTATAGTGGTCAGGCATGGCTAAAATTTTGTACCCGACATCTGCAAATTCATCTGCTAAGCCCTTTAAGACCTTGCCCACTACCAACGCATCGAAATCCTCTATTGCATTCACTTTCAGGTCGAGATCGCGGAGATGCCCAGCCTCATCCGGCGCTTCCACATGGACCAGAACAAAATCTTTCGCCTTCAGACTACGTAATGCATATTCTACCTTACCTTCGTAATTCGTGTCAAAATAGCCCGTGGCGCCAGGCACATCTATTATGTCCATGCCTGCACAGCGCCCAATACCCTTTATTAGATACACGCCTGAAACAACAGAACCACTCACGCCATACAACTCGCTAAACGCAGGCATTACAGGCTTTTTACCTCCGCTCCAGAGCCATACCATATTCGCCTTCCTTTCATTTCTCGCTGCCCTTTTCATGTTTATTTCATGCTTTTCCAAAATCGCTCTTGAAGTGAGTATAATATCCCGCAGCAGCTCTTCTTTTGGTAGGCTTTCTTCCAACAGTGCACCAATTATGTCATGGGGTGGTGCACCGCCTTCCAAGGAATCACAATCGGTGGATTTGAGAACCATAACATTTCGATAACTAACCCCCGGATAAAATTTAATCGCTACCTCCCGGAATTCTTCATTGAGTGCATCTATTAATTCGCGCGCCTCTTCGTCGGTTATATGTCCACCACTGTAATCCACTATACGCCCCCCAACTTCCGTTATAAGATTGCATCTGAATGCTATATCGCCATCATAAAGAGGTGTATGCATCCCCATCGCTTCTAACGGACCCCTACCGGTGTAATATAACGCGGGGTCATAACCAAGAATAGAGAGTGTGGCTATATCGCTTCCGGCACCCATCTCCTCCGGTATGGTCCTAACCAAGCCGCAAAAGCCACGGGTAGCGATAGAATCGAGGTTTGGCGTATTTGCAATTTGTAACGCTGTCTTACCACCATGCTCAGGGATCGGATAATCGGCCATCCCATCACCTATTAAAATTACGTATTTCATGCCCATACTCAACAATATTTAAACATATAAAAGTTTCAATATTATAATTGTGTGAAGACAAATGGAGACGGATGTACCGCTGAGGGATATAATGGTGCGAGAAGTAGTAACCGGAAGTAGGAACATGAACGTTACGGAAGCGGCCAGACGGATGAAGAAGTACGATGTGGATAGTATTGTTGTACTCAAAAGCGGTAGGCCGGAAGGCATAGTTACACAGGGAGATATACTTAGCGAGCTGGTAAGTAAAGACATCCCACCGAGCGCGGTGAAACTAAAAGATGTCATGACTGCACCGATAATAACTGCATCGTCGAACGATCCTCTATCGGATATAGTAAAGAAAATGGCGAGGGGGAAGATAAGGAAGCTACCGGTAATAGAAAATGGCAAGTTGGTGGGCATAGTAGCCGATGTAGATATACTCTCAGTTTCCTCACAGATGAATTCGATACTGGCTGATCTGATAGAGATGCAGGTGGAAAGAGATATAATGGGTATAGAAGAGGATGAGGGAATGGAGCAGGGCATATGCGAGAAATGTGGAACCTTCTCAAATTACCTAGAAATGAAAGACGGGCTGATGCTCTGCGACAGTTGTAAAGATGAGCTAGATGCAGAAGAGTAAATCTGTTGATACTTTAATCCCTAATTCCCACTTTTGATACTGTGAACACCGCTTCCGCTTCTGGTAGGTTAGGCGAATCAACTAACCGTGCTATCCTCTTCTCGCCTTTTGACTTTCTCAGATATAATCTGAAAGTAGCGGTATGACCCACCACATGACCACCTATGGGTCTTGTAGGGTCGCCGAAGAAGGCGTCTGGTCTCACTTGCACCTGGTTGGTTATCATCACTACGGCGTTATTGAGATCGCCAAACCTGAGAGTGTCATGTAAATGCTTGTTTATCTTCTGCTGTCGGTCTGCCAGCGTCCCCCGCCCCACATATTCACTTCTGAAATGAGCAGTTGCTGAGTCAACTATCAATAACCGGACGGGCTTTTCTGTATCTATCAGCTCCTCTGCAAGCCTTTCCGCCTTATCTACCAGCAGGATCTGATGATTTGAGTTATAAGCACGTGCAACGTGTATATTTTTAAGAATCTCATCCGGATCAAGCGAAGCACCTTCCGCCATGTCCTTTATCCGTTCTGGTCTAAAGGTGTTCTCGGTATCAATGATTATAACAGAGCCATTCAAGCCCCCATTCTCCGGTGGCGACTGCACATTTACTGCGAGTTGATGCGCTATTTGCGTCTTTCCACTGCCGAATTCGCCATAAAACTCTGTTAGCGCTTGCGTCTCGAGGCCACCGCCTAATAGATCATCAAAAGATGTTGATCCAGTAGTTAGCTTGCTTATCTCCAGCCTTCGCCCTAATATCTTATCACCAGTCTCAAACCCGCCGATTTCCGCGGCTTCCCTCGCGGCATTTATTATCTTCGCTGATGTCGCTTCGCCAATCTCAGCAGCCGCTACCAGTTCCGCGGGAGACGCCACTGCTATCGCTTCCAATGAATTATAACCCGATTCACGCAGCTTCTCCGCTATTGCGGGGCCAACACCGGGTAACTCCTCTATATCCACTTTCTCTCTTCACCTCGTCCTGTATTATAATGGTACATCCGATATTAATTTATATTTCCATTCCACTCAAAATACAAACACCAGTGCCACTACCACGGACCCAAACTTTTCTTCTTCTACTTCTACTGACTTCGCTTTTAGATCATTCACAACAATCTCCTTAGTGCGAATCTCCGCCATCTTATATAGCTTTTTCCTTATCTTCGCAGTTATATATGTCTCTGAATGATGTCCATGATGCTCACAGATGATGCCACTTCCATTTTCTCCTACCATTCGGCCGTATCCGATACCAGCGCCAATGACCTCGCCCGACTTACCTTCTGCTCTTGACATTACGCAGAAGGTTATTTCTCCTGGTGTTAAGATCACTTTACTTCTTTCTATTTCTATTGCTTTTGCAGGGAGTATAGATGATACCCCTACCAGATTGCATTCACCTATCCCGGCATCGTATAAAGCGAAGTCGAAAGCGGCCGCCTGCTCGGAGTCCATGCCCACGCCGGAAGTGACAAAAAACTCACGTGGTATCAGCGTCTGTATCATTCGTTCATTCATCTTCTCTTCATCTTATTCTTGATCGTATATATACAAATTTACCACTCTCTCTACTGTGGCATTTCCCCGCCCTTTAGTTTTTGCATTTTTATATTTGCATTCTGCAATTACAGATCAGCATTCTAAGCGCTGTTTAGGATTCCGCCAATTACTATAGCAATCACAATAGGATAGAAGACCGCGGAGATACCAAAACTGTCGCTTACCAAACCCAGGAGGAGAGGCGAAATAGACCCGAAGCCGAATCCCGCCAGCAGCAAGAAACCAAACGCTATTCCTGTCCTTGACGGCTCTATTTCCTTGCCCACCGTGGATATTATAGCAGAGAGAACAGTGGGTAAAATCGTGCCTGCAAGAGCCAAGGTTAGAATAGCCCAGAATAAAGGAAGAAAGGCAAGAATAAGAAATAGAGGCGCAGTGAGAAAAAAACCAATAGACATCACTTTTCGCTCGCCTAGGAGGTCAGAGAAATGCCCACCAATAACTTTACCTATCGCCCCTCCCGCTGTAAAAACGCATGTTACTGTTATTGCAAGCGCAGGGCCCAGCCCTTTTGCTTCATCAAGGAAAACGGGGACGAAAGTCAGTGCACCAACGAAAACAAAACCAAATATGCACTCGGTTATGTAAACCTTTCTTATCGAACCGGTTCTTATAATTTGGCGAAGAAAAACTAGTAGGTCATTTACATTGGATTGCTCCTCACTGCTTTGCTTCTTTCTATCCCTTTTCAAGTTCCTTCGTAATCTGATCAGTAAAAGAGCGATAACAATCGTAGGTATTGCCAAAACAGGGTAGACGAAACGCCAACCGTAGTAGAGACAAATAGATCCCGCTATTAATGGCGCTATGGCACCCCCTATGCTCGCTCCGATCTCATGCACGCCATATGCTTTCCCGCGTTTGTCCCCGAAAGATTTCGCGATATATGATAGAGCTGCGGGATGGTATAAACTGAGAAGAAAACCAATGGTGATGAAAATAAGGGCAACCGATAAAAAATTCGGGACAATGAGTAAAAAAGCAGAGAGAATGGCAATGGAGAAGAATCCGATACTTATTAGCTTTATTCCATCAGATCTATCGGATAGCATGCCCGAAGGTATGCCGCCAAATCCGATAGCTGCTGCGAAAGCAAAAGAAAGCAGTCCTACCGTGGTGTTCGATAATTGAAACTCGTCTTTTACTAAGAGTGATAGTGCGGGTAGTGCAATAGCCAGGATGTGCATCAAACCATGTGATGCACTTAAAGATAAAAGAGTAAGTCCTGTCTTCTTTACGTTTTTCATCTCACTTCCTTTTTATGATGCGTGCTAATACATACATATATCATGTGCGAATTAAGAGTGCTAATAGAAAGCGGAAGCGGTAGAGAGTTGCTTATGGAGGACGTGGTTCTGATAGAAATAGAGGGAGAAGATATAAAGCTCCGGGGGATATTAGGCGAGACCCAAAACACAAAGGGTCGGATAAAGGAAATTAATGAGATGTCGCATACCGTTGTGATAGATGTTCTTTGATAAGCAAGAGAAAATCAGAGGCAATAAGATAATCTTCATGCCTCTTTGGTTATTCCTGCTGCTTTTGTAGATAAAACATAAAACTTAGATTAGCGTCTTTTCAATTCTTTTTTGGTATATTTGGCAGATGAGTTTACAAATATGCGTTTAGAATTTACAGCACCAGATATTGAGCAATTACAACGTTCACGCTATACTCCCTGCACCGATTAAATGCCATCGAGCACCTATCTTCATCCCGATAGCCACTAAAGCGCCCTTTTCTGCACATATCGGTCTGCTCAGAGCCACATCAATAGTGTCCTTAGTCACCCTTTTCACCACGCCCATTGTGATTGCCGTTCCGATACTCAGCATTACATACTCGCGCACTTTAATTGCCTTAACCTCTACCTCCTTTGCTACACCAACAACGCGTTTCAAAAGATGAAATTCTATACTGAGTTCATTCCATGTTGGTGGCAAAGAGCCTGGATTACCTACACACTGACCTACTAAAGTGTCCTCCCTCGTCATGCCCGGGTCCAACTTTGTGCCGATGCCGATTAATCCACCCGGAGTCACCTCTTTTACTTGATTGCCACCCACCATTATCGAGGTTATCTCTGTTTCTATTGGTATCCACTCTTCTTTGCCTTTAGTTGACACTTTCCTTCCAGGTTTTATTTCTAATTTGTCATCTGCACTCAACCTACCCTGCAGTAGAGAACCGCCGATTACACCACCCTTTAAGGCTTTTATTGGCGTTCCGGGCTTATTCACATCGAAGGAACGTGCAATGTGCATCCGCGGTGCTAGATCAAAGGAACGTTGCGGTGTGGGTACAGTTTTCTCTATAGCCTGTATCAACACATCAACATTTGCTGATTGCTGTGCCGCGATAGGCACAATAGGTGCATTTTCCGCTATTGTACCCTTTAGAAACTCCTTTATTTGCGCATAATGCTCTATCGCCTCTTCACGCGAAACGAGATCTATTTTATTCTGCGCAATTACGATTTTATCTATGCCTATTACATTTAGGGCCATCAGGTGCTCCTTTGTCTGCGGTTGGGGACATGGCTCGGTAGCAGCAATAAGAAGAACGGCACCATCCATTATCGCTGCACCGCTCAGCATAGTCGCCATTAACGCTTCATGCCCCGGAGAGTCGACAAAAGAAACAGTTCGCAGCTCTTCCGTCTTCGAGCCACAAAGCTTGCATATCTCTTCCACCGTGTAGCAATCCGGCTCGTTACAAGCTGGGCATCGCCTGAATGTAGCGTCTGCATAGCCTAGTCTTATTGATATACCTCTCTTGACCTCCTCGCTGTGTCTGTCAGTCCATTCACCAGACAGAGCGTTCACTAAGGTCGTCTTACCATGATCTACGTGTCCTACCATTCCTATGTTCACCGAAGGCTTAGTCAGTTTCTTTTCCTCCTTCTTTTGATTGGGTTTAACGGTTGCTTACTCCCAGGCAACTTACACTCGCTAACTTTTTTATCTTCACTTTCTTTCTTTATTTATATGCACCTTTAATAAAAGATTTCTTTGGTAAAGCTTTCTTTATTAATGAACGGTTTGTGGTGATGGGAATGGAATTTGAATTAAAAGAGAGTGAGAAGGCGTTTCAGCGCATAGCGAGGCAGTTTGCAGAGATAGAGATAATGCCAAGAGCGGCCGAGATAGACAAAAAAGGGAAGTTCCCGCGAGATTTAGTGAAGAGGATGGCCGAGCTAAAACTTTATGGTATTCCTTTTCCACGAAAATACGGCGGTGCAAGTGCTACGATGGCGAGCTATGTAGCTGTGGTCGAAGAGCTTTCAAGAGCAAGTGCAAGCATTGGTTTTCTAAGCTCTGCCGGGCTCATCACAATATTCCCCATCTACTACGCAGGTACAGAGGAGCAGAAACAGAAATATCTCAGGCCCCTGTGTGAAGGTACGAAGTTGGGGGCATTCGCTTTAACCGAGCCCAGTGCAGGTTCCGATCCCACCGCTATTGGTACAAATGCTGTTCATGAAGGTGATGAATATCTGCTGAACGGTAGAAAGGCGTATATCACGAATACCTCTGTTGCAGAGATATACATAGTTTTTGCATATACAGATAAGGGCAAAAAAAGGGCCGGGATGAGTGCTTTCATCGTGGAGAAAGGGACAAAAGGATTCTCTTTTGCGGGCATCGACGATATGCTGGGTATGCGTAGTTGTATTGTTGGCGGGTTGAAGTTCAATGATTGTAGAGTTCCCGAGGAGAACTTGCTTGGCCGCGAAGGCGACGGATTCAAAATAGCGATGGGTACTCTGGACAGGGATAGAATAGCAATGAGTAGCGTTGGGGTCGGCATTACTCAAGCTTGCCTGGACCTCTCCAAGAAGTATGCAAAAGAGCGAAGACAATCATCACAACCAATTGCTAATTTCCAGGCAATTCAATTTATGCTCGCAGACATGGCAGTGGAAGTAGAAGCAGCGAGATTACTCACCTACAAAGCGGCTCATCTCGCGGATAAAGGCGAGAAGATCACAAAATATGCGTCAATTGCTAAGCTCTATGCCTCAGAAGTTGCGCAAAGAGCCGCTACAAACGCAGTGCAAATCCACGGCGGCTATGGCTGCACGAAGGAATGCCCTGCGGAACGGTATTATCGAGATGCGAAGATACTTAGCATTGCTGTTGGCACCTCGGAGATACAGAGACTGGTGATAGCGCGAGACGAGTTACGATGAAAAAGAATGTGCTTATTTTGATATTTCAAGCATCCTCTCAATAGGTTTCCTCGCCTTATCCATAATTTCTTTCTTAACAACAACTTCGGGCATCTCCTTCTCTAATGCCGCTTCTATCTTCGCCAAAGTGTGTATCTTCATCTGCGGACAGACTGCGGTATCGGAGATGGGATAAAATTTCTTTCCCGGCAATTCCTTCTTGAGCCTATGCAGTAGCCCGATTTCTGTGCCGATCAAGAATTCCGTATCCGCCACTTCATTGCAAATTTTCACCATGCCACTCGTTGAAGCGATATAATCCGCGTTGTCTTGAACTTCGGGAATGCACTCGGGATGAACGGCGATTTTAGCTTCTGGGTGCGCTTCCTTAGCATTCATTAAATCCTCTAATACTATCTGATGATGTGATGGGCAGAGCCCATGTTCGGGCACCGCAATAATCCGCTTTGTGGTTGCCTTTTGTGCGTGATATGCTAAATTGTGGTCAGGACCAAAGAGGATAGTGGATGTGTCCATAGCTCTAACTATCTCCTGAGCATTTGCAGAGGTGCAGATGCAGTCAGCGAGCACCTTACTTTCTGCAAGTGTGTTTACGTAGAGCACAACCTCGGCGTTCGGATGCTCTCGCTTTGCTACACGCAAATCATCTGCCGGTAATTGCTGTGCCATTGGGCATATCGCACCAAGATCAGGAATAAATACTCTTTTATCGGGATTCAATATCGCAGCGGTTTCTGCCATGAAATCAACGCCGCAGAAGATTATAATATCTGAGGTCGTATCTACCGCCTTCCTCGCAAGCTCTAAGGAGTCGCCAACAAACTCCGCTATATCCTGAACTTCTGCCCGCTGGTAGTTATGAGCTAAAATTATTGCGTTTTTCCTACGCTTTAACCTTTCTATCCGCTCTACGTACCCTTTCCACTTGTCCATACAATTATATATCTATCCATTCTGATTAAATTAATCTTTTCACTTGACAATCGCTCTCAGTATATCACTCGCAGATAATATCCCTATGGGTACGCCTGGAGCGGGACTTAGAGAGAGTACTAATAATCTATGTATGTTCAACTCCTTCATAGTATCTGCGGCTCTCCTTAGCGTTGTTTCCGGGTCTATTGCCCTCACGAAGTGGGACATAACATCCTCTGCCGTTAAGATGCTCCAATCCTTGTCCATGAATTTTATGATGTCTATCTCAGATATAACACCCACTGCCTCGTTATCGGGCGCAGTTACCGCAATGCCGGATATGTCCTTCCTCACCAGGATTTTGACAATTTCATTCACGGGCGTGTCGTGCGCTACAGTAATAACACCTCGCGTCATCACCTCTCTTACCTTCTTCTCTTTTGATATATCCATTTCAACCATCTATTTGTCTTTTTAATTGTACCACATCTTAGTTAGTAGTTGTAATATCTATGTGGGTGCAGATACTTAAATGTTTAAGCTTGCAAAGTTTTTAAATAGTATCCCCCCCCCCTGTATCCAAATATAACGAACAAATGAAAGGCATCTACGTGCTAATATTAGAAAACCATGCCGATAGTCTGGTAGAGATAGGCAAAATGGGTGGTATAGTGTTTAAAAAAGGTTTTTATGCCTATGTTGGCTCCGCTCTTTCAGGATTGGAGCAGAGAGTAGGTAGACACTTGCGTGTGACGCGCAAGAAAATGCACTGGCATATTGATTACTTCTTAGCGAGCCCGGGGGTAGAAGTAAGAGAAGTTATATTCGCAGAAACGGTCGAGCGGAAAGAATGCGAAATAGCTGCGAACTTGCACTTGAAAAGCATAAAAAACTTCGGATGCTCGGATTGCGCATGCAAAAGTCATTTGTTCTTTTCTACTAGCTTAACCGAGCTAAAAGAAGATGTTTATAATAGCTTTCACGTTGTGGTAGAACACTTCCGCGCAACAAAGATAAACCCCGTATGAGCAATCATTTTATGCTCGGGTCGCATGCTTCTCCCTTTTATCTCCCATTCCCTCATGCTAAGCTCATAAATACCCATCACACGAAAGCTTTGCCCATATTTCGTTTCCAACCGTTTTGATAGCTTGAAGATCTGCAGTACTGTGGGATTATAGCAAAGGAGTATTCCACCGTTTCTAAGCGATTGTTCTACGTGCATTAACGCTCTCCAGGGCTCTGTGAGGTCCAATATTATTCTATCCAAATCGCTTTCTTCTATCCCCTCATAGATGTCCCGCTCCTTTAATTCCCAGGTTCCCGGTTTTCCGGCAATCCCTACCTGCTCGAAGAAAGTTTCTATGTTGCTGTTTGCAATCGCTGCGAATTCATTCCGCCTTTCATACGAAATCACTTTCCCGTCCCTGCCCACAGCACGTAACAACGCTATCGTAAGGGCCCCTGAACCTGTTCCCGCCTCTAACACATTCGCACCCGGGAATATGTCGGCAAGCATTAGAATGGCACCTATGTCCTTGGGATAGATTATCTGCGATCCTTTCTTCATCCGAGATAGATATTCAGCTAAAGTTGGCCTGAGTACCAGAAGTTGTTCGTTGTAGGGCGATATTACAACACTTCCTTCTTCCAATCCAATTATAGAATCATGTGAAATCGTGCCTCGGGTGAAAGTGAAAGAGGAACCTGCTTTCAACAAGATAGGGTATCTTCTGCCCTTTTTGTCTAGCAGATGCACGAGTTCGCCTTCTTTTAGTCTTATCATAAAGTTTATTTTGGGCTGGGAGTATAAAAAAAGTTTCCGTTGTGATAATTTCCCCGTCTAAATGTATGAGGGCAATCGGAAGTTTTAAATATTTAACTACCATTACTATCTTATCTTTATTGTCTCATTTAGTTTAGCGTGGATAAAATCTTAGCTTTGGGGGAGGGGATAAAAGAATGAAGAAATTGTGGAAAGTTTTGAGTTGTTTTGTGGCGATTGCGATTCTAATAAGCGCGATGCCGGCGATTATACCGGGCGTTAATGCTGTACTTCGTCCATATGACCATATGGGGACAGTAATTAGCAAGGACACAGAGCATAATACAATCACTATTCAAGCGGACTATATATACGGTGGAACGGGACCAGAATGGTCACCCTGCAATTGTACTCTAGAAGGCGTGCCACCAAATGAAAATGCATTGAATGAGCTAAATGTGGGCGATTATGTGGAAGCACATAGTCTCGGCACTCCTGGAGGTAAGTGGGTTACTCTGGCAAGGATAATAACAAGCGCAGGAAATTTTAAGGTCATAACAGATATTTACGGTGATCCTGCAAGCACTTGGTTCTGCAGTTATCCAGAAGGCGGAAAGCATTACCCCCCATTATTAGGGGACTATAGGATAACCTATGTGAATACGCCTAATTGTTCACAATGTTATGGCTGCAATTGTGAAGCGGAGTACACCACGGTAAATATAACTAATGATAAAGACGTCAGTACGTTGTTGTATCCAAATCAGAGTTATGTATATCCTAATGAAAGATACAGTATCAGCATTACCTTTCATTCTGGAGAAGCTCCTGCTAATCCTGGATGTACCGAAGAATTTTGCTGTGGTCCACAGCCGATCTCTAATTTTACGATACATATGACGCCTATTATTACGAAAGTCCATAATCTCAACACAGGCGAAGACTTTGTAACAATTCAAGCCGCAATAGATGCCCCTGAAACGTTAAATGGACATGTAATTAACGTTGATTCCGGCACGTACACAGCGAATGTAATTGTGAATAAATCTCTAACGATCAACTCAACTTCCGGAAATCCCGCGGATACTGTTGTTCGGGCTGCGGATTCAGACGCGGATGTCTTTAGTGTAACTGCTGATTATGTAAATATAAGCGGGTTCACTGTGCAGGGTGCAGATGAATTGCTGAGAGCGGGTATACATCTCAATTCGACAAATAATTGCATTATAGCGAACAATAATGTCTCGAACAATTTTTATGGTTTCCGGTTGCGGAATTCTTCCAATAACTCCATCTATCATAACGACATCGTAAACAACACTAACCAGGCATATGATAGCACAGGTACTAACGCATGGAACAGCAGTTATACTTCGGGAGGTAATTATTGGGGTGATTACATAGAGGAATACAAAGCGGAGTATAACGGATATCCTGAAGATATTTTATGTGGTGCGAATCAGGATCAGATATGTGACGGCGATGGGATATGGGATAAGCCCTATAAGTGTATTGGCGGTGATGCAAATGCAACGGATAATTACCCGCTAGTGTCTCGGTATTGCTCGATACCAGCAGACAAATACATCTTCATAGAGAAATTGACACAGAGGATAGTGGAGGTATTAGACGGCGATTTTTGTCTTTGGATCGATAAACCAACCTATGACTACAATGCTTCTGTGGGTGAACTTTACCCTTATAGTGTTTCAAGAGTCCGGGTGAACGACTCATTAGTGGGCATATATGGTAGTGGTACTTCATTAAACGTGATCAATGGAACAGGAGGCGGAGCAGCTAGTGGACTTACCGGATTTTACAGCCTCCCTTTTAGCGATTCCGAGTTGACAATCAGGGCAATTAATGCTGATGGCAGCGCGAAAATCATGTTTGGCACTGAGACCAGAGTCCTAAACCCGGGTGACGAATGGCAGGAAACCAAGGGTTCGGTAAAGCGATCCGAAGAAACAGGTGCTCTTATTAATGAGTCATTCGTTACGGTGATAACGAATTTTGGGCTATGGGACAAATCTAAAATCGTGCAACATGCAGCTATTGGCGATATCGTTAGAGATACGGAGTTCTATGAAGGTCAAAAAGTAATAATAGACGGCGAATACCGTGGCTGGAACTGCTCAGGAGTGAGTGGTCCCGGAGTAACAAGGAGCGACTGGTGCGTTCGTGATGGGACGGAGATTACGGATATTATATACGTAACCGGGAAGAGTTCGGGGTTAGATTATTATCCTGATGATGTAGGCGAAAGAGTGATTGTTACTGGTGTTGTCAGGGTCACAGAAAGTGATGTTGTATATATCGAGGCAACGAACGTAGAGAGATATAGCGTTTCAAATTATTCTGATACAAAAAGTTTCCGATCCTGCGTTATCTCAGATCATGATTTAGTGATTATAGATATTTGGCGTGCTGGGAGCACAATATATTATAAGATAAAGAACCAAGGCACAGCAAATGCGGGGGCTAGTTACACTTCGCTAACTGTTGAGGGTGTTTTCGAAGCATCTAGTTATGTTGCATCGCTGGAGCCGGGAGCAGAGAGAACAGGGTCTTTTACTTACAACTGGACATACACTCCACCCGGGGATAACATAACGATATGCGCGGATTATCAAAATACTGTTACTGAGCTTAACGAGACGAACAATTGCAGATCAAAGACACTTCTATACCCTCCACCTACTTCAGGGGCGGGCGTAACTCATGAAGAGGTATGCTGTCCCGGCTCTAGCTATTTTGGCGGTTATAGTACGAGTTTTAGCAAAAACATCGGTTTTTCGACTGGTGGTGCAAAAGATGTCAACAATTTCCGTGAAAATATCGGGAATGAATATTTACCACTTCCAACAGACATCACCTATGAAGGTTTATTTTATGATTATTATTTTGACACAGGCGAGAAGGCAGAATGTCAGAAACTATTCTGTCCTTCTTACAGCTATGCACTATCCAAAGACCCCCTATCAGAAGTGTTAGGGTATTACCTGTCTGTTGGTCTGAACTCGGGTATAATTGAGAGCGATTTTCAGAGGAAGAAGCTGAATTTAGTCCTAGTATTAGATATTTCAGGTTCAATGAGCAGTTCTTTTGACGAGTATTATTATGACCGGTTTGGCAATCGCGTGGCCGTTAATGAAACGGAAGACGCAGAAAAGAGCAAGATAGAAATAGCAGCAGCAGCTATTGTTGCGCTTCTTGACCATCTTGAAGACGATGATCGGCTTGGTCTAGTGCTCTTTAATACCGGTGCGGAATTGGCCGACCCCGTATCTCTGGTTGGAGCTAAGAACATGCAGAAGCTAAAAGGCGATGTACTGGAAATTTCTGCCACTGGCGGGACACGATTGTCCGCGGGAATGCAGATGGCGACCGAATTATACGATGAGTTCTTAGAGGTCAACCAGTCGGAATATGAGAACAGGATCATATTCTTGACCGATGCAATGCCAAATTTGGGGCAGACGAATGAAGGAAGTCTGCTCGGCATGACTGAGGCTAATGCTAACAAGAAGGTGTATACAACTTTCATAGGCATTGGCGTGGATTTTAATACCGAACTCGTGGAGTATATAACAAAGATCAGAGGTGCGAATTACTATTCTGTTCACTCTGCGACGCAGTTCAAAGAACGGATGGATAATGAATTTGAGTATATGGTGACTCCGTTAGTATTCGATTTGCAATTGAATTTGGATGCGTCCGGTTATGAGATTGAGAAAGTATATGGCTCTCCGGAAGCAAACGAGGCGACCGGCGAGATAATGAAGGTTAAAACACTCTTCCCGTCCAAAAAGGAGGGGAATGAGACTAGGGGCGGGTTAGTATTGCTAAAGTTGAGGAAAATATCGCCTGAAAATAGTTTGAAACTGAACGTAAGCTACGAGGATCGTAATGGTGTATCTGGCAGTGATGAGGCAACGGTAGTATTAGAAGAAAAAGAGCCTGATTTCTTTGATAATTCCGGCATTCAAAAAGGTATCTTACTATCACGATATGCAGATCTTATTAAAAACTGGATTATTGATGAGCGAGATAGTATCGAGCGGAACGAGACAGTGAAACCAGCGGTAAATGCGGTAGATGGTATTCTACCGCCTATTGAGCTGGGTAGGTGGGAGCGGCAATCAATACCGCTGCAGGTTTCTGAACAGTATAAAGCGCTATTCAGTGCCTTTAGCAGTTATTTCGAGGATGAAATGAACGATATTGGCGATGAAACTCTGGGTCAGGAGCTTGATATTTTGGATACGCTTAGTGGATACGAATGAAAGGGTGTATTTGTATAGCAAAATAAAAAAACCACGAGATTACACAGATTTTCACGAGAAATACAAAGGGGATATTTGTTAGACTAACCAAGAGCGAGATAACGCGGATTTTTACGCGGAATCGTGAAGATGAATTTGTGTCGCTAATTTCCTAACACTCGGAAATCGTTACTCGTTCTTCAACAAACAACCATCTTACTTATTTATATGCTTTTATAAAATAGATGCTTATCGTTACCGCTTTATGTAGCTTTATCACAGTCACAAACAAATGTTTTAGCATTTTTTATGGAAAATTTTATAAACTTGTTGATTATCAAAAATAATAAATAGGGGGAGGGGGAAATAGATATTCATGGCGCTGGAAGAAGAGATAAGGATTTTGAGACAAGATGTGGAATATATAAAAGGCGTCTTAGCGGAACTTGTGGATGATTCTTTGCTAACGAGTGAAGAGGGAGCGATGGTAAAAGAAGCAAGGAGAGATGTGAACCGTGGCGATCTCTCTGACTTTATAGAAGCAGAAGAGCTAGGAGCTACAAGGTCAGAATTCACAGAAGGGTGGAGAAGTTTCTTAAGGAACTTCCAAAGGTAGAGAAAAAAAGAAAAGCTTGTCCTCGTCTTAAAAGCGGATAAAAGAGGAAAAATTTATAGATGAAAATAATGCACATACCCTTTGTATTGGGTAAATTCTCCGAATTAGTTATTTTCTTTCATTACCGCTTTTTGACATCAACGCCTTAACGATGTCAATGACTTCAATCAAGTTTACTTTGTCACATGCCATAACGCCTTCTGGAGTGTGCAAATGAAATGGAAAAGTGGTAATCTCTTTGTGATGGGGTGCACTAGCCCATCGCATAATTACGCTATTAGTTCTATTCATAAAATGGAAGCGATAATCGGTATGCCCCACCGATACCAATTCCCTGAAGTCTAAGGCGTAATTATTAACAAAAACGATTTTACCTTTGATAATACCCATTTCCTCGGAAACTAAGTTGAAACTGATCATTTTCTTCTTTATCAACCACTTAATTTCCTCCAACTTCTTTTCCACATCGCTAAAATAATCCCGAATCATGTTAGGTCATATTTGTATCTCTTCTATGAGCTTTAGCTTCTTTCTCACGTGTTCGTAAGCTCTGTAAGCGAACAGAAAATCAAACCACTCTGCATCGTCACCTAAATCCCCAGATTCAAACTTTTGGATAAACTCTTCACTTGACATTTTGTATTTCCTCTCAAAACTCTCCAAATCCGATGTATATTCGTCTAAACTCATTTTCAATATATTCTCTTCAATTGCTAAGCCTGACTTGACGATGTCCACTGCCTCCTCATGTATCTTTATCGTTGTCATCGCCATTTATCTTTACCTATTAATTCCATTTGTCACCTCACATATAAATTTTATCTCCTCCTTCTTAAACCCACAGCATAAGGTGAATTATTTCCCCTTCTTGTTGTCATGCTATACCCTTTGTATTGGAAAAAATCTCCAAATCAGTCATTTTGAAAGAAGCCATATAGGCCGATTCTTTTAGCCATGAAACGGATTTTAAATCGGTAGAGGACAGAGTAGAATTATATAGTGATGTGAATCACAGGGGCGATGATGAAAGCTCAGTAGGCTTTAACGGAGAGAGCTATTATACAAGAAAATAAATTATTGACACAGATATCCTAATGCAGATTGACACAGAAGAAATCAAATCAGTATAAATCCGTGTCCTTGATAGAAGGTAGTTATTACTACTTACCTCGATACGCCTACAACCCCCTCAAAATATCCTTTATCACATCTATGCGCGCATCTGTCTTAACAGCGATGTCCGAGAAATGGGTCCTGCTCGCGTGAAAACCGGCAGACCGCAAAGCGTCAATTAAGGATGCAATAGGCGGCGGTGGTATTTTTAGCACCTTGCATATCGCATGATGCTCGAAATAATAAGGTATATCCAGCTCATGGCTGCATGTATCAACGAGTTTCATTGCTTCGCTCTTCTTACCCAACTCCCTTTTTCCTAATTCGTCATGCACCTGTTCGCAGAACGCATTCTCCTTTATTGCGTGTAGATATAGCGGCCCCGCAATGCGTACTTTCGCACCACATACAGAACATTCACGTTTCAGGTCCAGCATATCGGCGCACACGCATCTATTACCGCAGGCGAAGCAATGCACAATGAAACCAAGTCGGTTCATGCACGCATCAGCTCTTTTCGCGCCTCGTTCAACACGTGCGATGATCCTTATGAAATGAGCAGTAGAATAAGATAGTAGCGGCTGTATCGCTTTATCATATTTGCACAGGTCTCGGGTTACCGCACCTAAGAGAACGCGAGTCCCCATCTCGGTATGATAGTCAGTATTAAGCGGTTTCGCACCGTATTTCCTCATGCCACCGGTATGAGCGCCGCATAACGGCGCTGTATCGGTCGCCGTAACCAGAAGCAACCGCTTCACAGACTTGCATGCGGCATCCAAAAACGGTACTGGCGACCCAAACGGGTCTAAATCGACCATCTCGTACCTGGTTTGTAATAGAAGGATATTAGCATTCTCGTTATATGCACGCGCTCGCTCTTCTAACGAATTTAACGCTATATTGCGTTTTATTAGTTCATATGCGGGCGTGCTGCGATCGTTAATATGCACACACATACCCACTTCGTTCGCTATCCGGAGACCCCTAACGCCAGAGCCCGCAAGTGCATCTATGTATATGGGCTGCACTCGTGACGTTAGCGAGGATGCAAAAGCAGATACACTCGCTACGTCTATATCCCGGCACAACTCCATCTTCGGATTATAAAACATTGACCTTTTGAGTTGTTTGGGCACGATTATCTTCGTAGTTCCCTCTTTTATCTCCGAAAACATATTATATATATAGACACATCAATAATCAATTAATAAATGAGGACTGAAAAAAAAAATGCGTTCGCAATCCACAAAACTAATTGGCATATTAACTATCCTGATTATCCTGCTTCTGGCCTCTGGCTGTGTTGAAGACGGTGACGTGCAGCCCGAATCAGAATCAGTTGAGCTGGAAGAGCATCAAGAAGAAATTGTAGCGGATCAAAATGAAATAGCACAGGCAAAGGTGGGTGATACCATTAAGGTTCACTACACGGGCACATTGGATGATGGCACAGTATTTGATAGCTCTGTCGGGCGCGAGCCTCTGGAATTTACTATTGGTCTGGGCCAGATGATCCCGGGCTTTGATAAAGGTGTAGTGGGGCTGAATCTGAGCGAATCAAAAACCATCACCATCCCGGCAGATCAGGCTTATGGCCCATACCGTGCGGATTTGGTACAGGTGGTTGCTCGAGACCAATTTCCTCAGGACTCGGAACTTGAACTTGGTCAGATGTTACAAGCCAGTCAACCGGATGGTCAAATAATTCGTTTTACCATAACCAATGTCACAGACTCGGACGTGACGTTAGATGCGAACCATCGTTTAGCCGGCAAAAACCTGACATTTGAGATTCAGCTCGTTGAGATCGTCTCATCTGCTTAATAATCTGCGTCCTAAATTAAATTTATAGGTAGAAGTTATAGTTTAGATACAAATATAAAATTAGAATGAGCAGAGATAGACATGTGCTTGAAACCCTGGGTAAAGCGCGGGTGGTGATTGAGGACGGTAAGGTGGTAGAAGTTGGCAAGCCACAGCTCAGTTATTGCCCGTTATGGGAAAAGATGCGCGGGATAAAGGCGCTGAACGAGCGAGTGATAAAAGAGAACGTAGAATTTAGGATACGTGATTTCGGGTTGTGTACTGCGGCTAGAGAACTGGGGTTAGAAGTTTTTGTTGGCTTTGGCACTTCCGAAACATTCATGACTGCACTTCGCAGTGGTCTGCTCGATGCCGCTGTAACAGTTTGTGAGGGCGCAGGCACAGTAGTCACTTCTAATCCCGCACTGGTGCAGGGGATAGGGGCAAGGCTAAGTGGTGTAATCGAGACCACACCGGTAGAAGGGATATTAAAGAAGGTGAAGGCGAAAGAGGGGGAGGTACTGGACCCGCCGAGAATAGACCAGAAAGCGGGGTTACAGATGGCTATTCGCAATGGATACGAAATAGTGGGTGTCACGGTAGCCACACTGGAAGACGCCCAAAAATGTAGAGCTATCAGCGAGCAGGCAGTGATATTCGGTGTGCATCTCACCGGCATATCACGAAAAGATGCCGAGGCGTTCATTGAAATCGCTGACCTGGTTACTGCATGTGCCTCGGAGCCGATAAGAGCACTCGCAGGTGAGAAGGCTATTTTACAGGCCGGTACCGCAATCCCGATATTCGCGCTCACTACCGAAGGCAAGGAATTACTTTTAGAACGTGCGAAAGAGGTCAAAAGTACGTTGTTGCTGAGTAATATGCGGTTACCTGTGCTTCCCAAAGCGAGACAACCAGAACCGATGATATAACTGCAAAATGATTATCAGAATAATACCGTTTATGATCCTTATAAGGCGGAATACCGGATGCTGAATTATAGAGAGAAGTGAAATATCGCAGGAGGATTGAGTTCTTCTGTGGAACACAAACCCCGCACGTAAATAGGTGCAGAGCATGTAACAAAATCAAAAAGGATAGCTGGCCACAGAGGCCACCGAGCACACTGATGAAAAATACTCGGTGCTCTCGGTGTACTCTACTCGGTGGCAAAAAATATACTTTATCTACAATAAAAAATAAAAAAAATCAGTAGGGCATCATACCGCCCGGCATACCACCACCCGCACCAGGAGGAGGTGCCTGAGGCGCTTCTCTACTCGATGCGATCACATCGTCTATCTTGAGAATCATTATAGCCGCCTCTACTGCAGAGTCCATTACCTGTTTCTTCAATCTTAACGGCTCTATAACGCCTCGTTGCCACATATCCACGACTTTACCGGTATAAACGTCCAGGCCCGCGGTCTTTTCACCACGTTCATGTGCTGCTTTCAGCTCTACCAGCTTATCTATCGGATCGAGCCCGGAATTTTCCGCTAATGTACGTGGTATTATCTCCATCGCCTCTGCGAATTTCTCCACCGCTAATTGCTCCCGTCCTTTTAGTGACGCACTGTATTCTCTTACTCTCAACGCTATCTCTGTTTCCACAGCACCGCCACCCGCAATTGCTTTACCGTCCTCTATTATGCAGCCCACCACACGAAGCGTATCATTTAACGACCTGTCGACTTCATCTACCACCTGTTCTGTCCCGCCCCTTACTATAATGGAGACCGCATGAGGGTTCTTGCATTGCTCTATGAACAGCATCTTAGATCCTGATATTTTACGCTCCTCTACCAATCCCGCATAACCTAAATCCGCCTCAGTTAGCACATCTACGGCATTCACTACGTTACCACCAGTTGCTTTTTCCAGTTTTTCCATATCACTTTTCTTCGCTCTTCTCACCGCAGCAATCCCTGCCTTTGCGAGATAATGCTGTACCACATCGTCTATCCCCTTCTGGCATATCACGACATTCGCACCGCTTTCTTTTAGCTGCTCCGCCATCTGGTGCAACATCTGCTCCTCTTCCGCGAGGAAACTTTTCAACTGGCCCGAAGACTGTATCTTTATCTCTGCACTCATTTCTGTCTTCTTCACTTCAAGTGATGCGTTAATCAATGCTATTTTCGCGTCTTCTATCTTCGTTGGCATACCAGGATGCACAATCTCTTTGTCTATTGCCATCCCCTGCACTAACTCGGTCTCGCTCATTCTACCCCCGACTTTCTTCTCTACGTTTATGTTATCTACGTCAACCACTCTTTTACCTTTAGAAACTTCTTCTGCTACTGCCTTATCTGCATTGATCGCAATCTCAGCGAGGAAATCACGAGATGCATCAGCGGCTTTTCCTGTTATCGCTGTCTCTGCTATCTTCTTCAGTTCTCCCACATCTTCTATATCTATATCCTTTCCGATTTCATCCAGCACCTTCTTCGCCTTCTCAGCCGCGAGCCGATAGCCTAATGTGATTACCGTTGGATGTAGCTTCAGTTCCAGTAGATCCTCTGCCTTCTTTAGCAGTTCCGCACCAAGAACCACAGCAGTGGTCGTGCCGTCACCAGCCACGTCCTCCACTGTTTTCGCTACTTCCACCATCATCTTCGCTGCTGGACTATCTATGTCCATCTCCTTGAGGATCGTCACACCGTCGTTTGTTATAACCACGTCACCAAGAGAATCCACAAGCATTTTATCCATCCCTTTTGGGCCCAACGTGGTGCGAACAGCATCTCCAACTGCTTTCGCTGCATTTATATTCGCGATCTGCGCATCTCTACCTTTTGTACGTTCACTCCCTGCCTTCAACACTAATATAGGTATTCCACCTAATTGTCCTGCCATTTTGCATTCTTACCTCGTCTCATTCACTATATAATAAATTAAATTTTAATAGTATTAGATATTATGTAAGCATTAATCTCCTCATATAAATTTATTGATATTTCAGCCCACATTCCGCACATTCCGATATAAAGTATATACAAATTCAAATTTATGGGAAA